>JALQTV010000209.1 GCA_023268675.1 Saprospiraceae bacterium
GGACGTTTCGATTTGCTCGTCGTTTTCTGACACTATTTTTTACCCGCCTTCTCAATACGGCAGCTGCAAAAAATATTTTTGATATCTGGGGTAATAAAATGAGATTATCTGATCGCATGATGGTGGAAGGCCCCTTGGACAAGATCAGACAATTGATGAAGCAGGGGACGCTTGTTTTTCTCCCGACTCATTTCAGTAACCTGGATTCTATTCTGGTTGGTTATGCGATTGATACTTTCGTTGGCATTCCCGCTCCAATTTATGGTGCAGGGTTAAATCTCTATAACTCCGGTATTGCTGCATTCTTTATGAATCGTCTTGGAGCTTACCGTGTAGACAGGAGGAAGAAAAATACGATTTATCTGGAGACCTTGAAGAATATGTCCAGTCTGGCACTCCAAAGGGGAACCAACAGTGTCTTTTTCCCTGGAGGGACCCGATCCAGAAGCGGTTCCCTGGAAACCAGACTCAAACTTGGGTTGCTGAGTACAGTAGTAGAAGCCCAGAAGACAAATTTTGAAAAGGGCAAAAACGAAAAAATATTTGTTGTACCCCTGATTCTGAGCTATCACTTTGTGTTGGAAGCGAAGTATTTGATAGAGCAGCACTTGCGCAGAATGGGGCGCGAAAAATATTTGCGGGAAAAAGATACTTCAGATCAACTGTTTAAAATTCTAACGTATTCATGGCATTCTTTTTCCCAGAAAAACGATGTGATCATTTCTTTTGGAGAACCGATGGATGTGATGGGCAATGTCGTAGATGAGTTAGGGAACAGTTATGATAAATACGGCAATACCCTCCAGTTGGCTGATTATTTCAGCAGGGATGGCAGACTGGTAGCAGATAGCCAGCGAGATGGAGAATATACACGTATGTTGGGAGAGAAAGTAGTGGAAAGCTATTTCAAACATAATGTTGTCTTAAGTAGTCACCTGACTGCCTATGCTGCTTTTGAATGGCTCAAGATGCAGGATCCTAAACTCGATTTGTATGGCATTCTTCGATTGCCACCGGAGGACATTGTTTTCTCAAAATCGGGTTTGTTGAGTAACATTGCTTTGTTACAAGGTGCTCTCATGGAAATGGAAACACTTGGCAAAGTCCGCCTTTCAGATATTTTGCACAAAGATCCTGAAACTATTTTGAGAGACGGTATCCGCCATTTGGGCTCCTACCATTATTACAAACCACTTAAATTAACGAAGAGTGGAAAGGTAGTTAGTCAAAACTTAAAAACATTATTTTTCTATCACAACAGACTGGACCATTACGGACTGGAAACGCATCTTGCCCGCCTGGAGGGAAGTAAAAGTATCCCCTTGTTCGAGGATTAGTTGATTATTACTCTTACATTAGGTAAATTTACTTTGGACATCACATCCTGAAATGTGCTGAAAAGATTTTGCCTGTGAACTTTGTGATTTATGATCTGGAAGCCACTTGCTGGGAAGGAAAGCCTCTACAAATGCAGCAAGAGGTAATAGAAATAGGCGCCTATCTGTTGAACCCTTATGGTGAGGTGGAAGATGTATTCAATTCTTTCGTACAGCCTGTCGTGCATCCCTATTTGTCTTTTTACTGCCAAAAACTAACTTCGATCACTCAAAGAGATGTAGAGCGTGCACCCAGGTTCCCTGAAGTGACAGATATGTTTCTTGACTGGGCCGAATCCTTTGACGACGATTTCGTCCTCTGCTCATGGGGTTCTTTTGATCGCAAGTTGTTGATGAGCAACAGTGAGTTGCACCAAATGGAACCAGATTGGGTAGATCCTCACATGAACCTCAAATACCAATACCACCAGCTCAAACGTCGCAGACAGCCTATAGGGTTAAAATCTGCAGTAGAATTGGAAGGTTTTGAGTTTACCGGGATCCACCACCGGGCAATTTCTGATGCAGAAAACCTAGCCAAAATATTTGGAAAATACCTGGATGTGTGGCAGTATTAGAAGCCAGTCTCTCCTGCCTTGGCATTACCACTTCCTTAAATTTTGTAAGACATTGTTCAACCTCCTCATGTTATGGTTGTTTGTATGCTGTAATTAGTGGAAAAAAGAAAGTACATGCAGCAGATAGTTCAGTCTGATTTGTTTGTCAAAGCTAAAACATTTTTAGAGCAGTGTTACTGCGAAATGAAATGGGATAACCTGGATCAAAGGATCGCATTGGTTGAAGAACAGATATCGAAGGAAGGAACTTATACCCATACCCCGGAGGAATTGGAATTTGGCGCAAGGGTAGCCTGGCGCAACAGCAACCGCTGTGTGGGACGATTGTTTTGGAAAACACTCAGAGTGCGAGATAAAAGGGATTTAAGTGAGCCAAATGAAATCTATGAAGATTTAGCAGAACATATTGCTTTTGCATTCAATGGTGGAAAGATTCGTTCGGCTATTTCTGTTTACAGGCCAATGCACCCTGATGACTCCCATCCTTTGCGTGTTTGGAATCCTCAGTTGTTTCGATATGCAGGCTATCGCCAAAAAGGAGCGCATATTTTGGGGGATCCGGCAATGGTGGAGTTTACAGATTTTTGCCAGAAAATGGGCTGGCAAGGTAAGAGGACTGCCTTTGACCTTTTGCCATTTGTGATTAGTGGCCTGGATGGGATTCCGAAGATGTTTCATCCTTCAGGTCAGGTGCCCGAGGTTAGTTTACGGCATCCGGAATTTCCTTGGTTCCAGGAGTTGGGTCTTAAATGGTATGCCTTGCCGGTCATCGCAAATATGATCCTGGAAATAGGAGGGATTCGCTATACTGCGGCGCCTTTTAATGGCTGGTATATGTTGACCGAGATTGGAACTCGCAACCTGGCAGATGAAAAGCGTTATAATTTGCTGCCAACGATTGCGGATAAGCTTGGATTGGAGGTTTCCGCCAGTTCTTATCTTTGGAAAGACAAAGCCTTATTGGTACTCAACGAAGCAGTATGGCATAGTTTTCGTGAGGCTGGAGTGACACTGATAGACCACCATCAGGCAGCGGAGCAATTCCTACGCTTCACGGAAAGAGAAACAGGCGAAGGGCGAGAAGTAACAGCTGAGTGGAGTTGGATAGTGCCTCCAACTGCCGGTTCAACTCTAGAAGTATTTCACCAAGATTGGCCCAATACAGTCAAAAGCCCCAATTTTTTCTATGCGGATCATTTTTTGGGCGAAGCCCTGACTCCTGATCAAATACCCCTGCGCGATAAGGCATTCTATTTGCCGCTTGAGTGGGACTCGTAATCTTTTGCACATCGGAAACCCGTGTGATTTAGACCGGAGTCTGGACTGGAACCCATACGGCGTGCATTGCGATAGCCGGAACAATAATCATCGTTGCACAAAAAAGACCCACCCCGAATGACTTTTTCCTGCAAAAAAGGCATATAGGGGTTGAAGGCTTCTGCCGGACCCTGAGTGTTTTCCTTTTTGGCGTCAGCCTGCTCATAATAGGTAAAATCGAGCCAGTCAGAACACCATTCCCAGACATTACCAGCCATATCGTAGAGTCCATAACCATTTGGAGGAAAGGAGGCTACCGGGGCAGTGGTAAAATACCCATCTTTTAAATGATTGCGATAGGGGAAGGGGCCCTGCCAAAAATTGGCTTTGGCTTCTCCTGATTCGGGTCTTTCATCACCCCAGGGATAAATTACGTCTCCAAGCCCACCACGTGCTGCCCATTCCCACTCTGCTTCTGTGGGCAGTCGTTTGCCGGCCCATTTGGCATAAGCCATGGCATCTTCCCAGGCTACTTGCACTACCGGGTGATCCATGATTTGTTCAATGGATGAATCGGGACCAAGCGGATGCCTCCAGTTTGCACCGGGAACCCATCGCCACCAGCGACTGGGATCGTTGAGAGGTACAGGTTGAGCAGTCGAAAAGAATACCAGCGAACCAGGTTGAAGGAGGCTGTCCGGTGGACGTGGAGTTCCTTCCGGCAAGCTTAATTTCATGCTATCCCAGTTGATGGCACGCTCCGCAACGGTCACATAGCCTGTAGCATCTATGAATTTAGAAAATTGTTTGTTTGTAACTTCAGTAACATCCATCCAAAAGGCATCTAGTTGTACCTTGTGTTTGGGGTACTCATTGGGATCTGCCTGTTGATCGTCAGCTCCCATATTGAGCTTGCCAGCTGGGATCAAAACCATGCCGTTTTCCGAAGTTATTTTATTGCTTGATTCACAGCTGTTGATGAAAATTATAATGCCTGCGGCAAAAAATAAGCTGAAAAGGAAAGAGAGGGAATTGGTTTGCCTGGTCATCTAAGCTGGTTTTTATAATAATACCTGTACGGATGGCAAAATAATACAAAATATTAAATCTGAAGGATTCTAATCAATGGGATTTTACACGCGGCGTAAGGGGATTTCTTTTGAATTGCCCACGTTTTCATTATTTTTACCTCCACATAACCTAATCAAGTTTCTTCTGTATTTTATTGGATAATATTCTTCAAAACCGGATTTCCATGATTCGAGCTTTACTTTCTCAGAACTTGTCAGGTCTCTTTGCCATTTTCTCAATTTTTGCTTCATTTAACGTTGCCGCACAAGGTTTTCCTGCCGAGGGAGACTGTCCCTCGATCAATACGAATTGCGCCACCCCGGCAGTGACATCTTTCGTGGAACAAAATCCGGATTGCGACAATACTAGTAACTACAAGTTGAGATTGGAGTTTGCTGCAGGGGGAACCACCAGTGATCCGAGTGCTTTTAGTAACCATTATTGGGTAATTAAAATGATTACGAAGGACAGTTGTGTCTATGTATCTGATCCTTTTACACAGGGAGACAATTCTGGGCCGGTTTATGTTGCCAAAACAGGCAACAGCTTGATTTTTGATGTATTACCCGGGGATTTCAGCTATTTGACAGGTGGTACGAATTGTACAAGTACGGAGGTACCTTCTTATTTTGGAGGCTTGGACTCTGTGAGTTTCTCGATTCAACAAAGGTGCGACAGTCCGGGGACAGGTTGTTCTACCTTTTCTGCAAGTTTAGGAAAAGCGATCCCTTTTTCGTTTGATTTGATTGCCTCCAAGTCTAGTTTTCAAAGTCCACAGGATAGCTCCCTGTATGGTTATTGTTCTGACAACAGAGTCATCTATGTGGACGCACTTCTAGATGAAGAAAAGACCATTAACCTGAGTTGGTACAA
>JALQTV010000020.1:0-18898 GCA_023268675.1 Saprospiraceae bacterium
GTAGCCATGACAGATGAAAGCGGGATGATCATGTTGGCGGATCTGCCTATCAACAGCAAACCAATGATTGCTGCCAGAAAGGATGATCACATAAAAAATGGAGTGACTACCCTGGACTTCCTACTGGTTCAAAAACACATCCTCGGACAGGAATTATTGGATAGTCCCTACAAAATCATTGCTGCTGATGCAGATGGTTCCGGCGAAATCAGCTTGATGGATCTGATTACCATCAGAAGAATTGTGCTGGATGCCATCAATGAATTGCCTTCAGGCAAGGATCCGTGGATGTTTGTGGACGGCCATTATACTTTCCGAAATCCGGCCAACCCACTACAGGAAAACTATCCGGCTATGGCTATGGAAGTGGAAATGGCGCAGCATCTGGATGATAAACCCATGCACATCATGGCAATAAAGATCGGCGATGTGGATAACTCTGCTTTGACAAGCGGTGCTCCCATCACCACAAGCGCCCGCAGCGAAAAGCAATTACAATTGCTCGCCAATGAAATCGAATTGCAGGCTGGAGACGACTACCTGGTACAATTCAATCTCGATGAGTTGAATGCGCTGGAAGGTTTGCAGCTTACGCTGAAATACGATCGCCAGGCACTAGAGTTGAAAGCAATTCCTGCAACAGGGGGTGTTTTGAAAGAGGAAAACCTTCATGTAAATGCAGACAGAGGTTTGATAGCTGTAAGCTGGACGTCATTAGATGTGGCCGGGCAAACCGACGGACAATACCTGGCAACCATAGCTTTCAAGGCTCACAAAGCAGGGCGACTTAGTGAGTACCTGAATTTGTTTGATGCAGCCGTGCCCGCAGAGGCTTATGGAAAGGACGGAAGTCTGGCGACTTTGAATTTGGGCTTTACAAAAGCAACCGAAGCAGGGGTAACTGCAACTGATTTCCGCTTGTTCCAAAATGAACCCAACCCGTTCCGCAGCCAAACTTTCATCGGTTTTGAATTGCCAGGTGAGAGCAATGTGGTATTGAGTGTGTTTGATGCCCATGGAAGATTGCTCCATCGCGATCAGGCTGATTTTGGAAAAGGCAAACAAGGGTTTACAATCAACCGCAATCAGGTTTCTGCAGCAAGTGGATTGCTTTACTATAAAATAGAAAGTTCCTTCGGAACGCTTACCCAAAAAATGTTGCTGCTGGATTAATTATCCAGGCAGCTGATTGGACAAAATCCTGTATCGGAGCAAGCATTCCGGTACAGGATTTTTGTTTTTATTTGGTGAACCTTTTATCCTTGTTTATCTTACCAATACTATTCTATCTCAACAGCCAAAAAATAAAACCTATGGATCATTCTACCTACCCTCACCTGCTTCGCCCTCTGGACCTGGGATTCACAAGGATCAAAAACAGAGTCCTGATGGGGTCCATGCACACCGGTCTTGAAGAGGAAAAAGATGGTTTCGCAAAACTGGCAGCCTACTTTGCCGAAAGAGCAGCCGGAGGGGTAGGGTTGATGGTTACCGGGGGGATTGCGCCCAACAGAGAAGGCTGGGTTTCTCCCTTTGCAGCCAAACTTACCACCCAGAGAGAAGCCAAAAAGCACAAGGTTGTAACAGATGCCGTTCACGAAGCCGATGGCAAAATCTGCATGCAGATACTTCACACGGGAAGATATGCTTTCCACCCTCTGGCAGTGGCTCCCAGCAAAATCAAAGCTCCTATTTCTCCCTTCAGACCACGGGCACTTTCTGCAAGCGGAGTGGAAAGGACCATCAATGATTTTGTAAAAACAGCCCAACTGGCAAGGGAGGCTGGATACGATGGAGTGGAAATCATGGGTTCAGAAGGCTACCTGATCAATCAGTTTATCGCAGCCAAAACGAATATCCGTACCGATAAATGGGGGGGTGCGTATGAAGACAGGATCCGGTTTCCGATCGAAATCGTCGAGCGAACCCGAAAAGCAGTAGGTCCCGATTTCATCATCATCTATCGCTTGTCTATGCTGGATTTGGTGGAAGGGGGAAGTACCTGGGAAGAGGTAGTTCACCTGGCAAAGGAGATTGAGAAAGCAGGAGCTACCATCATCAATACAGGTATTGGTTGGCATGAATCCAGAGTACCTACCATCGCTACACTTGTTCCCAGAGCCGGTTTTGCCTGGGTTACCCGAAAGTTGATGGGAGAGGTAAATATCCCCTTGATAACGACCAACCGAATCAATACTCCGGAAGTTGCCGAACAGCTGCTGGCCGATGGGTATGCGGATATGGTTTCTATGGCCAGGCCACTGTTGGCAGATCCGGACTTTGTAAATAAAGCCCAGGAAAATCGCTCCCGGGAAATCAATACCTGCATCGCCTGCAATCAGGCGTGCCTGGATCACGTTTTTGCCAACAAGCGCGCATCCTGTCTGGTTAATCCCAGAGCCTGCCACGAAACAGAGATTGTTTACCGCCCTGTTGACAAGAGCAAGCGGATCGCCGTGGTGGGTGCCGGTCCGGCAGGTCTTGCCAGTGCTACCCTGGCAGCTTCCAGAGGACATCAGGTGGATTTGTTTGAAGCCGAAGCCCAGATAGGAGGACAATTCAATATGGCGAAACGCATTCCTGGGAAAGAAGAGTTTTCAGAAACCCTCCGCTATTTTGAAGAGCAAATCAGAGTACACGGAGTGCAGCTGCATTTGAATAAAAAAGTTACAGCAGCGGAGCTAAAGGCTGAGAAATACGATGAAGTCATCATCGCAACGGGTGTCTTACCCAGGATACCCGAAATATCGGGCTTGGACCATCCCAAGGTGATGAGCTATATTGATGTACTCAAATACAAAAAGGTACCCGGGGCAAAAGTGGCCATCATAGGTTCCGGAGGAATAGGGTTCGATGTGGCCACCTACCTGACTCATGATGAAGTGGAAGCACAGGTTGCAGTAAATCATTTTATCGAAGAATGGGGCATAGACAATACGATTTCCAGACCGGGAGGTTTGTCCGAAGGCATGACAAGTTCACCTGCTCCAAGACAAATTTACTTACTTAAGCGCTCGAAAGGCAAGCACGGTGCCGGAATGGGCAAAACTACCGGCTGGATCCATCGAAGCGGGCTGAAGAAAAAGTCGGTGCAGATGATGTCCGAAGTTGCCTACAAAAAAATTGATGACCAGGGACTTCATATCGAAGTCAAAGGCAAAACACAGGTGCTGGATGTGGATCATGTAGTCATTTGTGCCGGTCAATTGCCCCTGCAGCAGCTGTACACAGAGCTAAAGGATAGTGGTGTTGCTGTACATCTGATAGGAGGGGCAAAGGAGGCAAGAGAACTGGATGCCAAGCGCGCCATTGAAGATGCCGCCAGATTGGCCGCCCGCTTATAGGAAGCTGAGACTGTCAATGTATACCATAAGAACAATCATCGCCGACGATCACAGGATTTTTGTGGAGGGCTTGCAGCAATTGCTGTTGGCCAGCAAGGAGTTTCGTTTCAAAATTTCCGGGATTGCTTACGATGGCCACCAGGCACTCCGTCAGATCAAGCACAGAAAAGCAGAAGCAGACTTATTGCTCCTGGATCTGAAGATGCCGGGGCAGGATGGCCTTGAAGTACTTAAGTCACTGGGAGTGGAAAAGCAACAACTCAAAATTATTATTTTGAGCGGATACAACGACCCGCGAGTGGTACTGGAAGCTTTTAAAGCAGGTGCCGACGGATACCTGTTAAAGAGGTCCTCTGTAGAAGAATTGTTTACAGCGATTCGGGAAGTTTTGGAAGGAAACCGCTTTTTGGGCGAAGGGGTGGAATTGCCCCGACCCGAGGAAAGCCACCACCCGGCCAAAACAGAAGAAACACACCGCACTTCTTCACTTGAAGATAAATTCATCTTGAAGTACAATCTGACCAAAAGAGAAAAGGAAGTGCTCCAATTGATTACCAAAGCAAAAAGCAACCGGGAAATAGCCCGGTTGCTTTTTATCAGCGAGCAAACCGTAGGGGTGCACCGGAAAAATCTGATGCGCAAATTGGGGGTGAGCAATACTGCCGGACTCATTAAATTGGTTGTCGAGCACTCACTTATTTGATTTTCACCACCCCAATACCGTTTTCGTAAATAATGGAGGTTCCATAGGGCCTGGATCGCTCGATCAGGTCTTGAATGATTTTTTTGCCTGTTTCCACATCTGCAAACATGGGTCGCCCTCGTATGCTGGGCTTTTTCCCGAAGCCCAGGCTGATGGGGTGAAGTTCCAGCGAAATCAATTCTCCGTCTTTCCACGCGGGCATGGCTACGACAGATTCCCATACTTCGGGTCTGGCAGGAAAGCCTTTGGTATCGTTGCTGTAGCGACTTGCATTGAAATCCGCTACATGCTTGTCTGATCCCAGCTCATAAGGTTCGTAATTTTCATAGGGCAGGCGCAAAAGGGTTTCATTTTGGAAGATGAAGTCTCCCAGGCTGTAGAGGATAGGCTTGCCCTTGTACATTTCTATGCCCCGCAGTACGTGCGGACCGTGTCCCACCATGATATCGGCACCGGCGTCGATCATGGCACGGGCAAAAGTTTCTACGAATTGTGCGGGTACTGACAGGTCGCCGTTTCGCTCGTGGGCATGGATGGTCACCATAGTGTAATCTGCCAGCTTGCTGGCACTGCGAACTACCTGGGCTATTTCTTCCAGGTCTTCCGCATGGGGACTGCTTGTCACTCCGGGGTTTTCGCCTACCTCGAAGTTTTCGCCAAGAAAGCGAAGCCTCGTTTCAGAATTGCCGACAGACATCCCCAGGGTTTCGGCTACTTCTTTTAAAGCTTGCATCTGCCCGGCAGTGACTGTGTGTAATGTTTCATGTCTTAGGGGATTTAATCCAGGCCTTGGAGGGATATCCCCCCTCGTCTTGCCTGCTCTGGAATGGTCAGGAAAAGTAGAAGCGCAGGATATAATGGCAATCCTACCTTTGGCTGTTTCCAGAAATTTGGCTTCACGAGCTTCAGGAAGGCTTTCCCCTACCCCTGCATACACCAATCCTGCCTGATCGACATACTTAACTGTCATGCGCATACCCGCCGCTCCGTAGTCTCCGGTGTGATTGTTGGCACAAGATACCATGTCTATTCCCGCCCATACGAGCTCATCGACAAGTTCAGGCTCTGCTCGCATGTAAGTTCCACCACTTTGATTCATAGGATAAGATTCGTAGTCGTGGAAAAGCATTTCCAGATTTGTAAAGGCCATGTCTGCCTTGCGGAGCATTTCTATCATGCGAAGAAATTCAGGCTCCTGGTACACCGACAGCTTGCGGGTAATAATGGCATCTCCCGTCAGGGCCATCGTGAGAACAGAAGACTGGCTTTCCTGTGCATACAATCCGGAAGAAAGAAAGAGGCAGAGGAAGAAAAATGTTGGCATTCGTTTGAACATACATCGCTTGTTTTGAGTAAAATAATTTGTTGTATCGAAATATGCATCAGTTAATTTCGAAAAAATCAGGCAAATTTCCAGCAAGTTATCTGCATGATTTTTAGACTAGTCTAAAAATATTAAAGTATATTGCCTTAAAATTTATTTTGATTGCAAGAAAGTGGAATTTTCTCAGCCAAAAAATTGGACATGAAGCATGCATTATGGTTATCGGGGCTCCTGCTTTTGAGCCTGACTTTCTCCTGCGAAGCGCCCGGGGAAACCAATAATACTGACGAAAAACTATATGTTGTGGCAACGACGGGCATGGTGGCAGATATGATCGCCCACATCGGTGGTGCAGATGTTACCGTAGATGCCTTGATGGGACCCGGAGTAGATCCTCATTTGTACAAAGCCACTCAGGGAGATTTGAGTCGCCTGCAAAAAGCAGATCTGGTTGTGTACAATGGGTTGCACCTGGAGGGAAAAATGGGAGAAATTCTGGAGAAACTAGGGCGTACCAAGCCTGTTGTGGCTATATCAGCGGGTATTCCGGAGGCGAAATTACTAGAAGATACACTGTTTCAGGGAAATTTCGACCCCCACATCTGGTTCGACGTCTCTTTGTGGGCTGCTGCAATCCCGGCTCTCACAGAGGCACTGGCGACCAGCGACAGCAGCCTGCGGGAAGTTTTTGAGAGGAACGGAAAAGCATACCAGCTGGAATTGGAATTGTTGCATGACTGGGTCAGAGATACCTTAGCCGTGCTACCTGCAGACAAAAGGGTCGTGGTAACAGCCCACGACGCTTTCAGTTATTTTGGACGTGCTTATGATCTGGAGGTTCGTGGTTTGCAGGGGATTTCTACGCTCTCCGAGTTTGGCCTCAGGGATCGGGTAGATCTGGTCAACTTTTTGGTCGAAAGACAAATAGGGGCAGTATTTGTGGAAACCTCCGTTTCAACCAAAAACATTACCTCCATCGTCGAGGGCTGCCGCCAAAAAGGACATGAGGTTCGGATAGGGGGCCAACTTTTTTCTGATGCGATGGGTGCACCCGATACTCCCGAAGGAACCTACACCGGAATGGTTCGCGCGAACGTGCGGACGATTATTGAATCATTGAATGAGCATTGAAGAATATGACACTATCAGCAAGCACAACAGCAGTGACGTTTAGCCAACTCACCGTCACCTACCAGGAAAAACCGGCTTTACAGGGGATCAATACGAGCCTTCCGAAGGGAAAATTGATAGGCATCATTGGCCCCAATGGAGCGGGGAAATCTACGCTGATCAAGGCAGCCATGGGCTTGCTGCCTCTGACTTCGGGCGAAGTCCGCCTGTTCGGTGATACCCTGGAGGCAGTGCGAAGGCACGTGAGTTATGTTCCACAACGAGAATCGGTGGATTGGGATTTTCCGGCTTCGGTGTTTGACGTAGTGTTGATGGGGCGTTATGCTCAACTTGGGTTGTTTAAAAGACCCTCCAAGGAGGACAGAGAAATTGCCCTGAACAGCCTGTACAAGGTCGGAATGGAGACTTTTCAACACCGACAGATCGCACAGTTGTCCGGTGGGCAACAGCAGCGGGTATTTTTGGCGAGAGCCATGGCTCAGGAGGCCGACCTCTATTTCATGGACGAGCCCTTTGCCGGAGTGGATGCAGCTACCGAAACAGCCATTCTGGAAGTTTTGCGGGAGCTTACAACTGCCGGCAAAACAGTTATTGTGGTGCACCACGACCTTCAATCTGCAGCATCGTTTTTTGAATGGGTTGTTTTGCTGCATACGAGCCTGATTGCATCCGGGCCTGTTGAAGAGGTGTTTACACGAGATTTATTACAAAAAACTTACGGAGGCAGATTGAATTTTATGGCAGACCCGGAGGAATGGGTGAAAAAGGGAGCCATAGCTGCCGGTAAAATTTCCTGACATGGATCATTTGCTCGACTTTTTTTCTTTCAGTGACCCCAATGTGGTTGCAGTGGTATTGGGTGCTGTCCTCTTGACAGCTTCTTCGGGAGTGGTGGGAACCTTCACTTTCTTGAAGAAAAAAGCCTTGTTGGGGGATGCCATCGCCCATGCCGTGCTGCCGGGAATATGCGCTGCTTTTCTGTGGTCAGGTACCAAAGACCCTTTTGTAATGATCACCGGGGCATTTTTGAGTGGCTGGTTGGCGGTATGGCTGATGGAACAAATAGTTGAAAAGTCGAAAATAAAGGAAGACACGGCCATTGCAGGGGTATTGTCCGTTTTTTTTGGCTTGGGAATCCTCTTACTGACATATATCCAGCATACCGGCAATGCTGCTCAGACAGGCCTGGAATCTTTCCTTTTTGGCAAAGCCGCTGCATTGACAGGCAAAGACCTGCTTGTTTTTACGATGACAGGCTTGTTGCTGATCATTACAGTAATACTTTTTTTCAAAGAATTGCAGCTAATTGCTTTTGACGAAGCCTATGCCCGTTCGCTTGGACTTCCGGTAAAAAAATTGAATCTGTTGCTCACCTCGCTTACGGTAATGGCGGTCGTCACAGGGATACAGGCGGTGGGAGTCGTGCTGATGTCAGCCATGTTGATCACGCCCGCTTCCGCTGCACGCTACTGGACCAATCGTGTACACCGGATGGTATGGCTGGCTGCCTTCTTTGGAGCTTTGTCAGGGTTGGCGGGAGCTTTTGTGAGTTATACAGCTCCGGCAATGCCTACAGGCCCCTGGATAGTGGTAATCATCTCCGGGATTGCCGTTTTTTCTTTCTTTTTTGCCCCAGTTCGCGGTGTGCTTGTTGTCAGGTGGAAGCGGCGTGATCTTGCGCGTCCTGCTAGAGTGGTCTTACCTATTGATAAAAACAAAAACTGACAGAGTATACATGGATGCTTTTTATATCATTGCCACAGCTGCTTTATTTGCCATTTCCTGTGGATTGCTGGGCGCTTTCCTTTTGCTCCGACGCATGGCCATGGTGGGAGACGCTATTGCCCATGCGGTGCTGCCGGGCATCGTCATTGCCTTTTTGTTGAGCGGTAGCCGGGATGCTGTCTGGATGATCCCCGGAGCTGCTGCCCTGGGCATACTGACCACTTTTTTGATCGAGTTTTTCCATGAAAAAGTCGGATTGCAGACAGACGCAGCCATAGGAGTCAGTTTTACCGCACTATTTGCCCTTGGTATCATATTGATTTCAGTGTATGCCGGACAGATAGATCTTGATCAGGACTGTGTTTTATATGGGGAGATTGCGTATATTCCCATTGATCTGTGGATTACGGATGGCGGGCAGATCATGGGGCCTCGCGCTTTGTATGTAGGGGCTGCCTTGTTGTTTGTCAATCTTTTTTTCTTATTTGCCGGCTACCGCAAGCTACAACTTACCACCTTCGATCCTGCCTTTGCCGCAGCAGCGGGCATATCGGTAAGTTTATGGAATTATCTGCTCATGGGAGCTGTTTCCGTTACCACAGTTGCTGCTTTTAATTCAGTAGGAGCCATTTTGATAGTCGCCTTGCTGGTAGTACCCCCTGCTACCGCCTATTTGCTGACTCACAACCTTCGCCACATGCTGTACCTGACAGTAGTCTTTGCCCTCTTGTCCAGCTTTTTCGGCTATTGGCTGGCCGTGTTGTTGGATGGATCCATAGCAGGAGCCATTGTGGTCTGTTCGGGATTATTTTTTGGTCTTGCGTGGTTGGGTAAGGGGATTCGAAGACGCACGGATCTTGTCTTCTAAAGTCCCACAAATACATTGTTGAATCCACTGACACCTGGACTGTTACGAAATCGAGAAAAAGTGCTATCTTAATTTCAATTTTCATATAACATTGAAATTCAAATTGATACAAAAAAAGGAGTTCAATCAAAAAAATCAGGGCAATCCGAATATCAAGTAAATCACAGTTCAGACAATTACCCCCATCTCTACAAATAAAAGCAAACATTGGAATACAACTTCACCTTACTCTTAGACCTTTCAGGCACCTTTGCATTTGCAATCAGCGGCATAAGGTTGGCATCCGGCAAGCAAATGGACTGGTTTGGTGCTTATATTATTGGATTGGTAACGGCCATTGGAGGCGGAACAGTAAGGGATTTACTGCTTGATGTTACTCCTTTCTGGATCCTGGATGCAAAATATTTTCTAATTACAGGCATAGCTCTTATTGCAACATTGTTGTTTAAAGAAAAACTATTCAAGTTGGGTAGCACCTTATTTTTGTTTGACACAGTTGGGCTTGGCTTGTTTACCATAGTCGGCATATCCAAAAGCATGGATGCCGGACTTCCTTTGTGGGTTTGCATTGTCATGGGAACAATTACAGGATCAGTCGGAGGGGTAATCAGGGACATATTGTTGAATGAAGTGCCTTTGTTGTTTCAAAAAGACATCTATGCGCTTGCCTGCGTTTCCGGCGGGGTAGTGTACATACTATGTAACCATTTTCATTTGCCGACAGGCATTACAGCAATCATTGCGGCATTAACGGTAATAGTTTTTCGCTTGCTGGCTGTTAAGTACCACATCCATTTGCCAAAGTTGCAGGCATTAGATGCTAAGTCCAAATGAGGTCTTATACAAAGAAAAACAAGTACAAGGGTGGAGCCGGATGAAAAAGGAAGCATACTCAAGTTGCACCTGTATTTTTAAGGACGAAACATTTGCTAAATTTACAAAAATGGCATAATGAACTCACAGGACATCAGATGGCAACAGAGATTTCAGAATTTCAGCAAAGCTTTTTCACTTTTGGAGGAAGCGGTGGTGAAACATCAAAAAGAAGGTATCTCTGACCTGGAAGAGCAGGGCTTGATCCAACGCTTTGAGTTTACACATGAATTGGCATGTAATGTGCTGAAAGATTATTTTGAATACCAGGGGAATAGCGATATCACAGGTTCCAGAGATGCCACACGGGAAGCCTCTAACAAAGGTTTGATTGATGATGGGAAAGGATGGATGGAAATGATAAAAAGTCGCAATAAATCCTCGCATACCTACAACGAAGAAATAGCCAAAGAAATCGTCAAAAAGGTGGTGGAATGGTACTATGGCTTGTTTTTGAGTTTTAAAAACAAAATGAATAAATTAACCGACCGGTAAAATGTTTGGTTTACAACAAAAGCATATTGACCTGACCATCAAGGGCGATTTGGATTACAGCAGCCTGATGAAATTGGAAAACCAATTGGATGACTTGCTACTGCCCTATAAAATAGACCTTTCCATCCTCCACCAAATCACCAATCCCGGTTTAGTAGCCCATATCCAACGCGTAGGCAGGGTATTTTTTGAAAAATAACCCATACCTTTGTAAAAAAACAAAAGTTTGATCACTCGTTTCCTCCATATCTTTCTTGTGTTGAATATCCTGGCCAGTTCCGTGGGAATTGTCGTCAGTAAGCACTATTGTGGGGGAGAACTAAAAAGCACGGCCTTCTTCCATGAAGCCGAAAGCTGCCACCAGCCTGCCAGGTCCATGACCTGTCCCATGCATGGGAACATGGCTGAAAAACCAAACAATTGCTGCGAAAACGATACCGATCGGTATGCAGATGAGGGAAATTACCTGACTACGATTTCCGTTGAACTGCCGGATTTCCCATGCCCGCCTGTGCCCTTGCATTCGGCGATAGCTGTCTTTGTTTCGCAAGCTTATTGTAAAATACCTTTCGCCTTACCTCCCAAAATACCTCCTTTGGGTAGCGGCGTCGATCTCTGTAGGAGATTGGACCGCTGGCTTTGCTAGTTTGACATGATAGTATTTTTCTTATGCTGTTTTTTCTTTTGTTGAAAATCCGCAAGGACAAATCTATGTCATGTTATCATCTATCATACAATTCTTTTTGACCAATAAACCGGTCTCATTCACACTATTGCTAATGGCTGTCCTGTGGGGCTGGATACATGCACCATTCGACTGGCAATTAGCTGGGTTGCCAAGAGACCCTGTTCCTGTTGATGCGATTCCTGATATCGGAGAAAATCAACAGATTGTCTATACCAACTGGCCCGGAAAATCTCCCCGGGATGTCGAGGATCAAATCAGTTACCCCCTCACGTCTTATTTGTTGGGTCTTCCGGGGGTAAAGAGCATCCGAAGCAACTCCATGTTTGGGTTTTCAAGTGTGTACATCATTTTTGATGACGGAGTGGACTATTATTGGAGCAGATCCCGGATCCTCGAGAAATTAAGTGCTATTCCGTCAGGACTTTTACCCGAAGGGATAAAACCCGAACTGGGGCCGGATGCTACGGCCTTGGGACAGATTTTCTGGTATACCCTTGAAGGGCGCGATCCAGAGGGCAAGCCAAGTGGTGGCTGGAACCCTCAGGACCTTCGGAGCATTCAGGACTTTTATGTGCGCTATGCCCTGACAGGCGTACCGGACGTAGCAGAAGTGGCTGCAATAGGCGGTTTTGTCCGGGAATACCAGGTAGATGCAGATCCAGATGCCATGCGCATGAAGGGCGTGAGTCTTTCTGAACTGGCTAAGGCCATACAGCAGAGCAACCTGGATGTGGGGGCACGGACGCTGGAACTGAATCGTGCGGAGTATTTTGTACGTGGACTGGGGTATGTAGAGGCTGTGGAAGACATCGAAACGGCTGTAGTGAAAGTGGTGAATGATATTCCCATCCGGATCAAAGATGTAGCCCGCGTGCAGGTAGGGCCTGCCGAGAGAAGGGGCATATTAGACAAATCCGGTGCGGAAGCAGTAGGCGGAGTAGTGGTTGCCCGCTATGGCTCCAACCCAATGGCGGTAATCGAAGCCGTCAAAGAGCGTATTGAAGAGATCAGCAAAGGTTTGCCTGTAAAAGTGCTGGAAGACGGAACGCTTTCTCAAGTGAGCATTGTACCCTTTTATGACCGGAGTCAATTGATCCGCGAAACCATAGGCACCTTGGAGGAGTCTCTGACGCTGGAAATTCTGGTTACTACCATTGTCGTAGTACTCATGCTGATGCATTTTGGTTCGGCCCTGTTGATTTCAGCTACCTTGCCCATTGCTGTACTGATCTGTTTCATCGCCATGAAATTTTTCGGAGTGGATGCCAACATCGTGGCTTTGTCCGGTATAGCCATTGCCATAGGAACCATGGTGGACATGGGAACCATCATGACAGAGAGTATATTGAAGCGCCTGGAAGACAGTTCATCAAGCGCAAGTGTGCTACAAAAGGTTTTTGAAGGTACTCGCGAAGTAGGTTCCGCCGTCCTGACGGCCGTAGCAACGACCGTAGTGAGCTTTTTGCCGGTATTTGCCATGGAAGCGGCTGAGGGCAAACTTTTTCAGCCCTTGGCCTATACCAAAACCTTTGCACTCATCGCCTCCATCCTGGTATCGCTCTTTTTCCTGCCTGCACTGACGCATTTGCTTTTTTCCTTTTCACTGAGCCGAAAGCATTGGCGCATGGGAGCCAACTCACTGTTTTTGCTGGCGGGCTTATGGCTATTTGGCCGGGGAGAAGTCTGGCCGGGGCTGGTGGTCAGTGTTGCTTCATTTTTTGGCTTGCTCAAAGTACTGCAACCTACTTTGGCTGAGAGGAGGTTTTTCCCCATTGTGGAAAACGTACTCTTAGGAGCTTTATTGGTTATCTGGCTGGCGCTGGTTTGGTCTCCGCTAGGCGCGGAAAAAAGCCTGGTCGAAAATGCTCTTTTTGTAGGTACCGCAACAGGTGGCATCATCGGCTTTTTCTACCTGCTGATGTACTACTACGCTGCCTTGCTTCGCTTTTGCCTGCGTTTCAAAGGATTGTTTTTGTTGCTGACCGGCTTTTTGCTTTACACAGGATTCCAGCTATTTCGCCAAAGCGGCGAAGAGTTTTTGCCGGCACTGGACGAAGGTGCTTTTTTGCTGATGCCTACAGCCATGCCCCATGCGGGAGTGGAGGAGAATGCAAAAAATCTTAAGCTCCTGGACATGGCTGTCACAGCCATTCCGGAAGTAGCGACCGTAGTCGGAAAGGCCGGAAGGGTAGAAAGTGCCCTTGACCCGGCACCCTTGTCCATGTACGAAAACATCATTCTCTACAAAAGTGAGTACCTCACAGATGCCGGAGGCAAAAAACTAACTTTCCGGGTCGATGATACGGGAGCATTTTTACGGGATGAAAAGGGGGAATTGATAGAAGATCCCAAGGGCCAATTTTTTCGCCAATGGCGGCCCCATATCAAATCACCCGATGATATCTGGCAGGAAGTGCTCAAAGTAGTCAAGATTCCCGGCGTAACTTCCGCACCCAAACTCCAACCCATAGAAACTCGCCTGGTGATGCTACAAACTGGTATGCGGGCTCCCATGGGCATAAAAGTAAAAGGCAATGACCTGAAAACCATAGAAGCTTTCGGACTGCAACTGGAAGACCATCTGAAAGCGGTTCCGGGAGTAAAAACGGCAGCCGTATTTGCCGAGCGGGTGGTGGGCAAACCCTACCTGGAAATCGATATCAACCGCGAAGCCATCAGCCGCTACGGCTTGCGGATAGCAGATGTACAGTCCCATATTCAGACTGCTATCGGTGGCATGGCCCTTACAGAAACGATAGAGGGAAGGGAGCGCTATAAAATTCGCCTGCGTTATGCTCGTGAACTCCGAAATGACCCGGACATCATCGGAAAGATCCTCGTTCAGACGCCTTCCGGCAAACAAATTCCCCTCTCGGGGCTGGTGACGGTTCGCTACGAACAGGGCCCACAGATGATCAAGAGCGAAGATGGTTTTCTGGTATCCTATGTGTTGTTCGATAAAATGGCAGGCTATTCAGAAGTAGAAGTGGTGGAGGCTTGTCAGCAATACCTGGATGAACTGATTGGGCGAGGTGCTTTGAGGGTACCGCCTGGCCTTACTTACCAGTTTGCAGGCAATTATCAGCAACAGCAAAGGGCTTCACAGCGACTTTATCTCCTGCTTCCCCTTGCGCTGGGATTGATTTTCATGATTTTGTACCTGCAGTTTCGTTCAATCTGGATTACGGCCATGGTTTTTGGAGGCGTATTTGTCGCTTTTGCCGGAGGCTTTATTACCCTTCACCTCTACGGACAGGCCTGGTTTATGAACATGGATTTTCTCGGCATCAACCTCCGGGAGTTGTTTCAAATGCAAACCATCTATCTGAGCGTGGCAGTATGGGTGGGCTTCCTGGCACTTTTTGGCATTGCCACCGACGATGGGGTCCTGATGGCTACCTTTATTCAGCAGCGCTTTCGCGAAAAAATGCCGGCATCTATTGGAGAAATCCGGGAAACAGTGGTAGAAGGTGGACAACGGCGGGTCAGGCCGGCACTTATGACCACTGCTACGACTATTCTGGCCCTGCTCCCGGTACTGACCTCAACCGGAAAGGGTTCGGATATCATGATTCCTATGGCCATCCCTTCCTTCGGAGGCATGCTTTTTCAAACCATTACGATGTTTACGGTCCCGGTCTTGTATGCCCTGTGGAAAGAATGGCAATGGAGGCTGGGTCAATTGAAAAATAAAAAGCTATGAAAAAATATTTTTTGATCCTGCTGTGCAGCCTGGGGACATGGAGGAGCCTTTACGCGCAATCGCTGGACAGTCTCCTCGAAGAATGTCTTTCACAAAACCGCATGCTGGCTGCCATGGACCTGAATGTCCAGGCTGCTGCCCAAATACCGGAGCAAGTGAATCAATTACCCGATCCGGAACTCGGCATCAATGCTTTTGTGTCTCCAGTTGAAACAAGACTGGGCCCACAGCAGCTTCGTCTGGGGCTTACCCAGATGCTGCCCTGGAAAGGTACCCTGGATGCCAGAGAGGAGTTGGCAGCGTTTCCTTCCTTATTGGCAGTCAATCAGCAAGAACAGATGAAGTTGGACCTGGCCTTTCGGCTAAAAATGCTGTATTTGAACCTATACCGCTCGAGAAAGGCTGTGGCTATCGCAAAAAATCAATTGGATCGCCTGCAAACTTTGCGCTCACTGGCACTGACCCGATTGAAAAACAGTTCGGGAAACCTGGCAGGCGTCACGCGGATAGATCTGAAAATCAGGGAACTGGAATGGAAGACAGATCAATGGCAGCTGGAGGAACAGCAGTATCTGAGTGGCCTCAACCAATTGCTCAACAGATCCGGCACTACTGCTATAGCTACACCCGATACCCTGTTGCCCGCTTCTCTGCCCGAAGTGTCAACGGATAAAACGTTTCTACATCCGGACTTACAGGCAACCCAAATACAACAAAGGCAGCAGGAAGCGGCGATTGCATTGGTAGCATTGGAGCGAAAACCTACTATTGGTGTGGGCATGGATTATATTTTCGTAGGTTCCCGCACAGATATGGATCCTGTCCGCAATGGAAGGGATATTGTAAGTCCCAGGGTAAATATCAAAATTCCGCTCTATGGTTCAGTCTTCGATGCCAAAATTGCGGAGCGGCAACTTCGAAGAGAAGCACTTGCCTACACCGGGGAGGATGTCCGGAACAAGCTGAGGGAAGCAACAGAACAAAGCCTGCTTCAATGGAAAGCAACCCTGACGGAGGCTGTCTGGTTGACTTCACATCAGGAAGGACTCGATCAACTCATACGATTGAAAACCACGGATTGGGAAAATGATCGGGGTACATTGGATGAATTGTTCAATCTCTATGTGGAAAGAGAAACCTATGCCTGGCAATTGCTGAGTGCAGTAGTACGGTCTCATCTGGCCAAAGCAGCCTGGGAAAAAGCAGAAGGCAGGATCAATTAATTTCAATCAGAAGGATGAAAACTATTTAATATGGACAAACTAAAATTTTTCTTCATGATGATAGTGGCCCTGGCAGTAGGTTTGCTGGCGGGTTATCGACTGTGGCATACCGATAAGTCCGATAGAGCGGAAAGTGCTGCAGGCGCCACAGAAGCATTTTCCGCGCAAGCGGTAGAATATACCTGCTCCATGCACCCACAGATCAGGCAGCCCGAACCAGGTATCTGTCCTATCTGTGAAATGGATCTCATCCCTGCAAGTGGAGCTGCTGATGACAATCCCTTGGTCTTACAAATGTCAGCGGAAGCACTGAAACTGGCAGATGTAGAGACCACAGTCGTTAAAAGTGCTTCGGGAAATACCGGCAAACGTCTTTCCTTGTTTGGCAGACTGGAAGTGGATGAAACGCTGGTTCGGACACAAGTGAGCCATTTTGCGGGCCGGGTAGAGCAGTTATTCGTCAACTATACCGGACAAAAAGTAAGGTCAGGCGATAAAGTGGCCAGCATTTATGCTCCTGAGATGATACAGGCACAGCAGGAATTTTTGGAAGCCTTGCAGCTAAAAGATTCCTATCCGGAAATGCATGCAGCTGCGCTAAAAAAACTACAAGCTCTGAAAGCTCCGGATTGGTTGCCCGCCCGTCTGGAAAAAGAAAAAAAGCTTGTAGAAAACCTGGATTTGATGTCCGATCATGATGGCGTATTGCTGGAAAGAAAGGTTGCACTGGGAGACTATCTGAAAAAAGGACAAGCCTTGTACACTCTGGCGGGCCTGGACCAACTTTGGGTGATTTTGGAAGCCTATGAAGAAGACTTGCCGGATATCCGCATTGGCAGTCGTATCAGTTTTACCGGAGATGCTGTGCCCGGTCAGACCTTCACTGCTACTGTAGATTTTATCGATCCGGCGGTGAATCCCCGCACCCGTACTGTAGAGGTACGAGGCAGGGTCAACAATAAATCGGGACTGCTAAAGCCTGAAATGTTTGTTCGGGGGCAGATCAACAGCAGTCTGAGCGCCGGAAATACGGCCTTGCGCATACCCAAAAGTGCCGTACTCTGGACAGGAAAGAGATCGGTGGTTTATGTCAAGTTGCCGGATGTGGAGGTCCCTTCCTTTGAATACCGTGAGATTGACATTCTTGGAGAAAGCGGGACGGATTATCTGGTGAGCGGCGACCTTTTAGTAGATGAGCGCGTGGTTCGCCACGGAGCCTTTACCATCGATGCTGCCGCACAGTTGAACAACCGACAGAGCATGATGAATCGAATGGTAGCCACAGGTACTACAGCTGAGATGGCTATTTTCAGAGATTTGCCACCGGCATTTGAAAAAGACTGGGTCCGGCTGATCGAACAGTACCTCAAAATAAAGGATTTACTGGTTCGGGCAGATAGCGGAGCAATAGCTGAGGAAGCTAAACTGGCTTTGAGCTATTTGCAGAGTGCTGCATCGGGAGAATTAGACCGGGAAGCAGGTGAAATTTGGCAGACAGAGCGGTCCAGGACAGAACAGGTACTCGCTGAACTCATGCGTACCGGAGAGGTAGAAGCCCAGCGCATGCAATTTGAACTATTGTCCAATCACATGATAAAACTGGTTCAGCATTTTCCACTTACAGGGAGCATATTGTATGTTCAACATTGTCCCATGGCTTTTGAAAACCGTGGAGCTGATTGGTTGAGCCTTGACAGCCAGATTTCGAACCCATATTTTGGAGATCGTATGCTTAAATGCGGTATCATAAAACAGACCTTTTCAGAAAATTAAATTCAAACTGATGAAAAAAACAAACAAGCATATACACTTTCACCGTTGGGTGATGGTAATCGCAGTCGCTATACAGCTTGTCGGGTGTTCTAAAACCGAAGATTCAGGTTACCAATTGTCAAAAATTTATTTGGATACGATGTGGGGCGGTGAGCCCAATTTTTCTGTTACCCCGGACGGAGATGTCTATTTTTCGTGGTTGGAATACATCAATGACACCTTAAATGCTTTGCAATTTACCAAGCTGGAGGCAGGACAAGCCAGCGAGGCAATGGTAGTAGATACCGGTTCTAACTGGTTTGTAAACTGGGCAGATTTTCCTTCACTTGTGGCATTTGAAGAAGAGGAGCTGCTTGCCGGACATTGGTTGCAAACAAGCAGTAGTGGAACTTATGACTATGATGTACATATTGCTGTCAGCAAAGACGGGGGAAAAACCTGGCCCTCGGAGTTCATTCCTCATACCGACAGCATCGCAGCCGAACATGGTTTTGTAAGTATGGTTCCCAAGGGAAAAGAGCAGATGTTTGCTGTATGGCTGGATGGGCGCAATACCAAGACAGAAACCAATGGAAAAAAAGGAGCCATGACCCTACATGCTGCAGTATTTGATAGCGACGGAAATATTATCGAAGACTACGAACTCGATCCCCGCATTTGTGATTGTTGCCAAACTGCGGCAGCGATGACAGATCAGGGGCTGGTTGTGGCTTACAGGAATCGCTCTGAAACTGAGGTAAGAGATATATATGTCGTTCGCGAAACGGAGGAGGGTTGGTCTCAGCCAAAGGCCGTGCACGATGATGGATGGCTCATCAATGGATGCCCTGTAAACGGCCCCGCTTTGGCTGCACAAGGAAATCAGGTAGCACTTGCCTGGTTCACCTCTCCTGATGGAGATCCACAAGTCAACCTCGCTTTTTCGGCAGATGCCGGAGAGACCTTTTCAGCTCCTTTGAGATTAGACCAAAGTACGGCTCTCGGGAGGGTGGATGTAAGTTGGATAAACGCTTCTGAAGTTTTGGTAACCTGGCTGGAGAGTGGTGAA
>JALQTV010000020.1:18908-21915 GCA_023268675.1 Saprospiraceae bacterium
TCAGGAGCCATACAGTTGGCCAAGGTAAACCGCGATGGAGAAATTCTCTACAAAGGTGAGATTGCTGAAACGGATCCGGGGCGAAAAAGTGGATTTCCCAGGCTGGCTGTTGGCAGGGAAGGCATATTTGTAGCCTGGACGGAAGTGGGAAGTTCCCTCACAAAAATTCAACTGGCGCAATTGAATATTGACTAATATTTTTACTACTTAATTTAAATCTAAATCTATGAAATTTTTGCACGGAATTTGGATGCTTGGCCTTGGCCTAACCTTGACTGTGGGAGCTTGTAACAACAATGCAGCTGCCGAAAATCAGTCTGAAGAAGTAAAAACTGAAACGGCACCGGCCAGCTCAGGAGAGCATGGTGACGGAACGGCCTATAATTCAGCTTATATTTGCCCGATGCATTGTGCTGGCAGCGGAAGTGAGGAACCCGGTCAGTGCCCCGTTTGCGGTATGGACTACATTGCTAATACTGATCACAGAACAGATGGTCACAAGCACTAATCTATGAATAAAAGCAGCCCGGAACAAGTTCTAATTCCGGGCTGCTTATGACTTTGTTACCAGGATACGCCAAATTTCAAGCTTATCTGGCCATAGAGCGAAGATAAATCGTCGTCTGTCAATCCACTTATATTCGACTCATTTACAAATCGGTAGCCACCCTCTAGTGCTATTCTCCACCATTCAAAGACATTTATTTCGAAACCTCCCGAAGGTTGCATGATGAAAACCCGCTCATCGTCCTGTCCTTCTATCTGAATGCGCCCAGGTCCGGTTTGAAAACTAAGGATAGGATGTATGGCTTTTCGCGAAGCGGGAGTCAGAGAAAAGAAAAAATTGGTGTACTTCATTTTGAAATTAAGGGGGTTGCCATCCAGCATGACCCAGTCCTTAAATCGAGTGGTTGTCCATCCTACCAGGATAATGTCTGCCAGTTCCAATCCATACACTCCACCTCGTACATAAGAAAAATCTTCATTGAACTGGGTGTAATTGTAGGTAGGTCCCAGCCATATCCCGGATATCCAGGCACCGGAATTGTCAAAAATGGTTTCAGTTTTTTGTGCTTTCGCTAGTGCGGGAAGTACAAAGAGTAGCATCAAAGATATCCACAGGTTTTTCATGGTATTTATTTTTTCCTGTATGATGCACCAGTGGATGCTTCCCCCCTATTGACTGGAAAAAAAATTATGGCCTTAGTACAATCAGTCTTTTTGTACCCAGGGTTTTACCTTTTTCATCTATAAGGGTGTACAGGTAAGTACCCTTGCGCAACTGTGAGATATCTACCTGTACGGTCTGAGGTCCTTCGATATAGTATTCTTTGCTCAGTACTTCCTGAACCAGAATATTGTAAACCTTTAGTTGGTACTTTCCTGCGGGACTATTATTGAATTCAAAACGTACGTTTGCAATGGCCGGGTTGGGGAAGGCGATGAGTTCAGGTTTGTTTTTGACGCTTGGCCTGACGGGAGTCGTCATGTCAGTGGCTTTGTAAATGACATTGATGGCAGTAGCTTCCTCTTCCGGATCCGTCTGAACGATGGCTATCGGTTCCTTGCTGTTGTTGTTGAAAAAGTAATAAGAAGTCGTTGTCAGCGCGGGTAGCATATCGTTTCCGGGGAAAAGCCCGGTAATATCCTGCCAGGGTAAGGGGCCAAGCTTGGCATCCAGACCAATGCTCAAGGATTCGACTCGTTTTTCTCTCAAAACAGGGTAGTTGACGCCATCCGGCAGGAGAACGCTTCCATGAGCATCCACCTCGGAGAATCGATTGATTTGGATGCGTATGCGCAGAGAGTCGGGTGTTATAGGCAATTGTTCCAGTATTTCATTGGGTAGTTGATCTATACTGAAAGGCAGCACTGCTTTGGTAGTCAGTTCATGAATGTCACCATAACTCAGGGGGGCATATCTTTCCGGCAAAGGGGGGGAATAGACTAAATTTGATTCCAGACCAAAGTCGAGTGGATCTGCTCCCGAATAACCAAGAAGGTCGAAGGAGTTTTCACTTGCTTTGAACCAGGCACTTCCCGGATCTTCACTGGTGGCTACCGTTGCAGATGAAAATACTTCAGGTACCAGATCTGGTGCAGGTGCGTAGAAGACGGTTTTTTGGATAAAAGGAGATTGGAGCTGAGAAAAATCCCAGCTTATGTTTTCACCTGGAGTTTTCAGGTCAATATTGGTCGGAAGGTTGTCTATACTGGTATAGAGCGTATCCCCTGAGCGGGGAAAATAATCGCGAGTGATCGTGATTTGGCTTTTCAGGAAGCCAAATCCTCCAAAAAAAATAAGGGCAAGGGTAAGTGTTTCGTTTCTCATAGAGAAAATTTAATAAAATACAGGCTATAAAATTAGCAGAAAAATATGGGAGCAGGGTAAAACTGAGGTTCTTTTAACGAGTCAGGCCCCTCCCGGTAAGGGGAGGGGCCTGAGTGATAATGTGTAAAACGGATGTTTTTTAATTTCCGTCCCAGTTAACTTCTGTTGTCGGTCTGGCAACTTGTAAGATCAGGTGTCCCTGGTCTCTTAGATCCACATGAGCTGCATCCAATTTGCCGGTACGGCGAAGGTCAATCCAACGGTGGCCCCCTTCGTTCCATAGGGAGTACCTGCGTTGGAACAGGATTTCTTCCAGGATATCATCCTGGCTTTTTCCTGCACTGTCGTAATCACCCACACCCCAAGTGTTTCTGACGATATTGATAGCGCGAACAGCTTCGGCGGTATTGTTGGAAAACAATTGAGCTTCTGCATAGATCAGTATAAGTTCTTCATTGCGTATAAACGGAATGTCTGTTCCGTTGTCAGCCCAGCGTACATCCTGGTATTCGCCTACAAGCAATTCGCCGTTGGCGTTTCTGAGACCCGGATTGGTGATTTTGTTGTCAACCAGCAATTTCACTTTGTTGAGACGTGCATCGTTGGGCAATGCATCTTCTATCCATGCCGGATGGCAGATCAAGATAGCTGCAGTCGGGCGGTCAAAGGGCTGGA
>JALQTV010000210.1 GCA_023268675.1 Saprospiraceae bacterium
TATGGCGGCTGATCAGGAAATCATAGATCATATACGAAAAGGAAACAAAGGCGCTTTTGCAGACCTTGTTGACAAATACAAAAACTATGTCTTTACTATCGCAATCGGTGTAGTTAACAGACGCGAAGATGCTGAAGAAATTACACAGGATGTATTTGTTAAAGTTTATCAGATGTTGCATACTTTTCAAGGGAATTCCAGTTTCAAAACCTGGCTGTACTCCATAACCTACAGAACTTCCATTGATTACACCCGGAAAAACAAAAAACATCACTATGCGGAAATTGACCACGCACTGCCCCTAAAAGAGCAGGTAGAAGCCAATAATGGAGACAAAGACCACATGCGAGCTGTGCTCAGCAAGTTGATATCAAGCTTAAAGCCTGAAGATGCAGCCATCATCACTTTGTTTTATCTCGAGGAGCTAAGTGTGAAAGAAATTTCCGAAATTACAGGAATAAACCCCAACAATATTAAAACAAAGCTATTTAGACTCCGGGAACATCTGCGCAAGACACTGGAAAACGACTGGAAGGTTAATTTAAATGATTTGCTATGATTGAAAAAATTTGGGATTACTTGGACAACAAACTTTCTACGCAGGAGGAAGAAAACTTCTTGGTAGAGTTGGAAAGAAATGCTTCTTTGAAAAAAGAATTTGAAAGTTGCCGGGCACTCCACCACTTGCTACAAGCCAGAGAAATCGAGCACCCTTCCATGGGCTTTGCAAGGAAAATACAAGACAAACTTCAAAACATCCCCCCCCTCTCACATACTCCCTTGGTTTCTGTGAAAACAAAGAAAATATTCTGGGCTTTGATAAGCACCGGATTGGGAACTACGCTGGCTTTCAACTACTTCAGCAACTTCAAGCTAAGTTTGCCCGCAAAGTCCCATAATTGGCTCGACCCTCTTTTACAAATTAGCCAAGAGTCACCTGATTTTTTTACTAAGCTCGCTATATTGACCGCGGGAATGCTGTCTCTTATTTTGCTTGATAAGGTTTTATCAAGCAGATCAGGGAAACGCATTTAGCGGTTGAACACTAGTCTTTTCCCGGACGCAGACTCATCAAACCTCCCTTCATGCCAGGCCAAATGTCCACTGACAATGGTGCTTTTGATCTTGCCACGGAAAGTATGTCCTTCGAAAGGAGACCATCCGCACTTGTAATAAATATTATCCTTGCGGACCTGCCATTTTTCCTCAAGGTCAACCAATACCAGATCAGCCCAATATCCCTCATCGATGTATCCCCGTTTGTCAATCTGAAAACAGATAGCCGGTGCATGGCAGGCTTTGTGTACAATCTCTTCCAGGCTGATCCTCCCTTCATGGTAAAAATCCAGCAATACATTCAAAGAATGCTGTACCAGAGGCAAGCCTGAAGGCGCCTGTGTATAACCTTGCTGTTTTTCCTCGTAAGTATGGGGGGCGTGATCCGTTGCAATGATATCGAGTCGTCCTTTTTTCAATCCTTCCCATAGTGCATCCTTATGTCTCGCAGCTTTGATAGCCGGATTGCACTTGATTTTATGGCCCTGGGTGGCGTAATCATCTGCTGTAAAGTACAGGTGATGCACACAAACTTCAGCAGTAATTCGCTTTTCTTCGAGCGGCGTCTGCCAATCAAACAGTTCCAATTCTTCAGCAGTAGTTATATGCAGCACGTGTAACCTGCTGTTGTATTTTTTCGCTAGTTCCACAGCAAAATGAGACGACTTCAAACAACCCTCCACCGGCCTGATCAATGGATGCATTTCAGCAGGGATGTCGTCTCCGTAAATTGAATGGTAGTGCCCAAATCGTTCCCTTATGGTTGCTTCATCCTCACAGTGAGTTGCAATCAGCATGGGAGCTTGAGAAAAAATCCCTTCCAGCGTTTTTGCATTGTCAACAAGCATATTGCCGGTGCTGGATCCCATGAAAACTTTGATGCCACATACATTTCTGACATCTGTACGAAGCACCTCCTCCAGGTTGTCATTGGAAGCACCCATGAAAAATGAATAATTGGCCAGTGAGCTTTTTGCGGCTATGGCGTATTTATCCTCTAACAATTCCTTTGTCAATGCAGGAGGATCGGTGTTGGGCATTTCCATAAAAGTAGTTACCCCTCCGGCTACTGCAGCTCTCGACTCTGTGAATATATTGGCTTTGTAAGTCTTACCCGGTTCCCTGAAATGAACCTGGTCATCGATCAAACCGGGAAGTACATGCAAGCCCTCGGCATTGATCTCTCTGGCTCCCTGAATCGCCAATCCATCACCAATCTTTTCTATTTTCCCATCTTTTACCCAGATGTCTTTTGTCTGGATTTGTCCTCTGTTGACTACTTTGCCCCCTTTTATTAGTATGCTGCTCATAATTCTATATTTTTGCATTGATTTTTGGATCCAACAAGTACAAATATATATGCAAGAAAGTTCTTTTTCGGGAAAAACAAGCACCCGTGTGGGAGTTCTGGGCGCCGGGCAATTGGGGAAAATGATGGCACTGGCTGCAGGTGACTGGCACCTGCCCCTACATTTCCTGGATCAAGATCCGGATATGCCTGCTGTCAGATTCGGAGCCGAATTTACTCGGGGCAATTTTAACAATTATGATGACGTGTACCGTTTTGGCAAAACAGTAGATGTCTTGACCATTGAAATCGAACACGTTAATGTTGAGGCTCTCAAGCAGCTGGCGGCTGAAGGCCTCCCCATACACCCCGCTCCCGAGGTCCTGGAAATGATCAAAGACAAAGGAACTCAGAAGCTTTTTTACAGAGAGAAGGGGTTTCCAACTTCTTCATTCGAATTGTACCCTGATGCAAAAGCCATCAAAACAGCTGTTAAAACGGGGTTACTCTCGCTCCCTTTTGTCCAAAAATCCAGGTCTGAAGGGTACGATGGCAAGGGCGTTCAGTTGGTAAAAACCGCAGAAGACCTGGACAAACTAATGGATACCCCATCCGTAGTGGAAGACATGGTATCGATTGATAAAGAACTAGCGGTAATCATTGCCCGCAATCCTTCCGGAGAAATACGTTCCTATCAGCCTGTAGAAATGAGCTTCCATCCGGAAGCAAACCTGGTGGAATTTCTTTTATGTCCAGCTGACATTTCTGAACAAATAGCTCTTCAAGCTGAAGCTTTGAGTAAACATCTTGCAGAAGCCATGCAAATCACAGGCTTGCTGGCCGTCGAACTGTTTCTGGACAACGAAGGGAAGTTGTTGATCAACGAAGTAGCACCACGCCCTCATAACAGTGGCCATCACACCATAGAAAGCTGCCATACCTCCCAGTTTGAGCAGCATCTCAGGGCAATTCTCAATTGGCCACTTGGAGATACGGGCTTGAAAGTACCTGCAGCGGCCATGCTAAATATCCTGGGAGCCGCGGATGCGCTTGGAGAAACCTCTTACAGGGGAGTGCAAGAGGTACTGGCGATGCCTGCTACAGCCATTCATCTCTATGGCAAGACTTCCGTCAAGCCTTACCGAAAAATGGGACACCTAACAGTGACTGCAGAAAGCAGGGAAGCTGTTATTGCCAAAGCCCGCTTGCTGGAAGGCAAACTGGAAGCCATCAGTAAGCGCTAAAGTCAGCGGATTAGCTTGCCCATTTACGTGTAGAAACCATGGCTTTCGGGTAATCTCGACCGGGGGTAATCTGCCACCTTTCCTGCTGTGACTTACTCAACTGATCCGGTTGGTGGATCAATTCGGGTGGTAGTGCAGCCAGTTCCGGCAACCAATGTTTGACATAGGCTCCCTCAGGATCGTAACGCCTTGCTTGAGAGAGAATATTAAAATACCTGTTTTCGCGTGGATCATTTCCTATTCCGGCCACATAATTCCAGTTGCCATAATTGCTGCAGGGATCATAATCAATCAAAGTAGATTCGAAATATTCCGCACCCATCTGCCAATTAACTTTCAGGTCTTTCACCAGAAAACTGGCAACGTTTTGGCGCCCACGGTTTGACATAAATCCCGTTTCTCTGAGTTCGCGCATGTTTGCATCGATGAAAGGAATACCTGTTTCACCAAGTATCCAGGCAAATAACTTCTCCCGGTCTTCACTCCAAGAACGATTGATCACCCCCTGAATACCCCCCTTCAAAAAAATGCGGTTTCCATATTTTTTGCCGATCAGGCGGAAATAGTCCCGCCAAAGCAATTCAAAAAACAGCCAGTAGGTAGATTCATTCCCCCCTCTTGCTGCCTCATATTGTTTGAGCTCGTAGTAAATCTGTTTGGGGGAAAGGCATCCCTGCGCCAACCAGGGGGAAAACTTGGAAGAATAATCAGCTCCCAACAATTCATTGCGCGTCTGCTTGTATGTTTTCACCTTGTTGCTGTTCCAAAGATAATGCTTTAGGCGCGCCAGACCTGCGGTTTCGCCCCCTTCAAAGGCCAGAGCAGCACGTGAATCTCCAGAGTGATTCTCCCAGCCAAAGTCAGCGAGCTCCGGTAATTTCCCCTTATCAAAAGTAATGAGGGGAAGCTGCAAATCAGTCGGTACGGGCAAAGGCTCTCTCACCCTAACAAACTTCTCTACTTCTTTTCTAAACTGAGTGAAAACATCCGGAGTCTGAGAAACCGGAAATGGAAGATCAGAAGTGTAGTAAAGCATTTTGCCTCTCCAATACCGTATCTCCTGTCCAATGGACCAAAGGTTTTTTTCCAGAGCATCCTGCACCTTAAGCTCTTCTGAAGTTCGCTCGCGGTTACAATACACAGCAAAAGAAGCTGTTTGCCTGGCCAGATCGAACAGAACCTCCTCGGGCTTTCCTACCCTGATAACCAGGTCTGCTCCCTTTTCCTTCAATTGCCTGCGCAAATCAGCCACACTCTCAATGATGAATTTCAAGCGATGAGGTCCTGTTTTTGAAAAGCCGAAGTGCGTTTTTCCACTAAATACTCTTTCGTCAAAAACATAGACAGGAAGCACCGCATCAGATTCTCTGATTGCCTCTGTCAAAGCTTCATTATCATGCAGGCGAAGATCCTGACGGAACCACACGATGGCTGTTTTTTTACTCATATAGAGATTGTTTCCGGGTTCGATTGTTAATTTTCAATTCGATTTGAAACATAACATTCTCCGATTGCTT
>JALQTV010000211.1 GCA_023268675.1 Saprospiraceae bacterium
AAGGAAGGTCATTCGGTTGGCCGGCACTGCCCCCTGACCGGGAAAACCAAAATTTTGATCCTTAAATACATCAAACAAGCCAATCGCAGTATTGAGACTTTGTACATCGTCAAAGCGCAGTTGTGTATTGTCAAAAGCTATGCTAAACTGTGTTCCCAAAACATTGTTGAAGCCATATACCTTGACCGGAAGGCATATCTGATCTCCCTGTTCTACATTCGCAGCATCATCGATTACGATTCTCAAACCGGTAGAACCCGTATCGCCACCTCCATTGCCTGTAGAACCGGAGTCCCCTCCATTAAGTGTCAATTCGCCCGTATCCGTAGCATCAAACTCAAGTGGCATAGAATTTGCATCCGACACCAGGATATTAGTGGGAGTATTGGACAACTCGATTTTTGCATTGGCGCCGGTGGAGGAAATTACCTTGAAACAAACTTCGAACAAAACCGTACCATCCGCAGCAGTCACAGGATTGGCTCCCGGAGCTGTCCAAAGGAAGGTCATTTTACCCTGTGGCACCGCTCCCTGACCGGGCAATCCGAAGTTTTGGTCTTTAAATACATCGAATAAGCCTAGCGTCATATTCAAATTTTGCAGCTTGCTGTATTGCAATAATGACGGATCAAAAGCCAGTGTAAACTGTACCCCCAAAATCTGCGTGAAGTTGGTGACAGAAACCGACACACATATTTCATCAGAATTGTTGCCAACCGCATCGGAAATTACTATACCCACCGGATTTTGAAATGGGGTTTCAGCAGTCGCTGTGATGGGAGAATGCAAGATTGAATTTTCTTTGGCCTTTGTGGAGGTAGAAACGGGGATAGTTGTTGCATGGGAAGGTAAAAAACTCAGACATAGCAACGATACAGCTATCCACCCAATTAAAGGGAGTTTAATTGTGCCGGTCATTTTGTGTACGGAATTTGGGATGTTAAGTAATTTTGCTCTTTATAAGACTACTAGCTTTTGCGTATAATATTCTTCATTAACTCTTATTTGTATGTGATAAATTCCCGCTTGCGGGAACAATGTTTTTGCTATAATCAATGTCTGTTCTCCCGGAACCAACGCCTGTGAAAATTGCTGTACCATTCTTCCCAGGGCATCATAAATCAACACCGTGCCATCGACTTTTTTTGCTGCATAAACCGACATTGCAAAACCCTCTGAAGAAGGGTTGGGAAATGCATCCCCCAATTGGAGCGTTGCAAAAGCCAGTGAAGAAGTACTCACGTTCAGACATTGTTGCCCTACTACAATTTCACCATTCGTAAAGACAGCCTCTACTTTTTTTGCTGTAGTATCAACTACCTCCCGAATGGTGGGAGAGTCGGTGAAAGCCAAGGTTGTACAAGTACCCTGAGCACCCAAAACATTGAAAGAGAGATCGAATAATGGTTGGTCATCACTCACAGTCACTCCTGCGAGGGTAGGATCGTACCAAAAGAAAGTCAATTCGCCGTCTGCTACCTTATTTTGACCAAAATTATCCTGCACTCTTGCATTCAAACCAATATTCGAAATACTTTTTAGCTGAATTACTGAAGGATCCCAATTCAGGGTAAACTGAGTACTTAAGATTTTTTTATAATCTGTAACGTTAATGGAAACCAATACATCATCTCCGGTAGAAACAGAATGACTCGTCGCACTTATCGTAGGTTGACTACTGGCCGAAAGGGGAATGGCCAGGAAATAAAAGAATGGCAATGAGAAGGCTAAAAGCCTTACAACTGGTTTTTTTTGTTTCATGGGATGTATTGCTTCACTGACTTTTGTCACGTATCCACAAGCCTCTTTGATGGATTTTTACCATCTTTTCACTCTTGCCTACAAATATAGAAAAAAGCCTGAACGCCAAAAAGAAGTAGCAAAAAAAAGTTTTTTCCCAAAGGAAAAAGCATCACTGCTGCTCCAATTGGATCTTCCACCCCGGAATCTGAATGCCCTGAGCTGACAGCGCCGCCACACATGCTGAGATGGCTTCCCGCCGTATTTTGAATACCCCGACAGATTTATCGTTGGTATCGATCCAGAAATAAATGGTAAGTGTCATGCGGTTCCCATCCATACCACTGATGGTAACATCGGGTTGCTTGACATCGTGCAGGATGCCCGGAATTTCCCGCAGTACAGAAAAAATAATTTCTGTCACCTTCCGAAAATCGGCATCGTAATTGATATTGAGCTGGAAATCGTAGCGCAAAAACCCATCCAGGGTGTAGTTCTTTAATGGATTTTTGAGGATGAGCGCATTGGGAATGTAGGCATCCTTCCCGTCGAAGGTTTTTACCAGCGTAGCTCTCAGGCTCATCGCACTGATCGTCCCGGTTATTCCATTGGTTTCTATAATATCACCTACGGTAAAAGGCCTGTTGAAGGCCATGACCACTCCCGCCAGAAAGTTCTCTCCGATGTCCTTGAAAGCAAAACCGATGATAAAGGCAGAGACCCCCGCTGTTGCAAGCAAACTGGCAGCAGCATCTCCCAATCCTACGACTTTCAGAAAAACCAAAAAGCCGATAGAAATCAAAATGAACTTTGCCAGGCGGGCAATGAAATCTCTCAGCAAATCGTCGTCCAGGGTTCTGGTCAACCTGTTTTTTACCAACTTCTGGACTTTCTTTCCAACCCACCAAAAAAGCGACAGCAACAATATCGCCACAGCAAGCTTTGGAAGCAATTCAACCATTTTCTCGTAGTAGAGAAACAAACTGTCCAGCAAATCCTGTAGAAAATTCATATCCTATTTTTTTAGCGCATCCAGCAAAATTTCTGCAGGATGCTGTGCTACCCTTCCAGTGCCATCTTTGATCTGGTGGCGACAACTGGTGCCGGGTGCAGCAATGATACTATTTTCAGCTGTTTTTCGCAACGCAGGAAACAAAACCATTTCCCCTATCTGCATGCTCAACTCATAGTTTTTGGCTTCATACCCGAATGACCCGGCCATGCCACAACAGCCGGAGGGAATTACCTGAACAGTGTAGTTTGTTGGCAAACTCAGGATGAAAGCCGTAGCATCTACGCCAGCCAGCGCCTTTTGATGACAATGCCCATGCAGGTGTATTTCTCTGGCTTCTTCTGAAAAATCTTCTCCGGTAATTCGCCCTTTTTTAGCTTCATTGACCAGGAATTCTTCTAGTAAAAACACGTTTTCCTTCAAATTTTGCGCCGACAATTTGTCATCGGCCAAACGCAGGTACTCATCCCGAAACGTCAGGATTGCAGAAGGCTCCAGGCCAATCAACGGCTTGTCTGCACCCACCAGTGGAGCGAAATGCGCCACATTCCGGTTGGCTGCTTTTTTGGCGTGAGCCAACAATCCCTTGCTCAGCATTGCCCTGCCACTTTCGCCATGGTTCGTAAGCAAGACCTCATATCCCAGGCCGGCAAGTAACTGAATAGAACGGATTCCGATTTCAGCGTCCTGGTAGTTGGTAAATTCATCACAAAACAGGTACAGGGTTCCCTTTTTCTTTTCCGGCCTCGAAAGAGCAGCATAACTTTCGCGATACCACTCCCTGACCGTTTTTTTCGCGAAAGCGGGAATCGAACGTTGCGCTGCCACTCCGAGTACCCGCTTGATCATTTTTGCCAGGAGAGGTTGTTGCAAAGGAAAATTTGCCAAACCCGGAGCAAGAGAGGCCAGTTGGCCCAGCTTCCCGATATGCCCGAAAGCCAGATCAGACAACGGCCTTCGATGAGATTGGTAATATTGATGAGTAAATTCAGCCTTCAGCGAGGACATGTCTACACTTGAGGGGCACTCGTTGGTGCAGCCCTTGCAGGACAGACAGTATTTCAGCGCCTCAAACACTTCTGAATGATCGAAGGGATTTCCGGCTTTGTTGCCCGTCATAAATTCGCGGAGTGCATTCGCCCGGCCTCGCGTAGTATCCCTTTCCTGACGAGTTGCCATATACGAAGGGCACATGGTACCTCCCGATTCGGGAGTTTTGCGACAGGCTCCTACCCCATTGCATTTTTCGACCATGCGCAGGTAGCCGCCTTCCGGCGAAAAATCCATCACAGTTGACCACTCAGGAGTTTGCTGGCCGGCCTCATAGCGAAAATCGCTTTTCATGGGAACCGGATCTACAATTTTGCCTGGGTTGAAAATATTTTTCGGATCCCAGGTTTGCTTGATTTGTCGCAGCAATTCATAATTATGATCACCGATTACCAGCGGGATAAACTCTGAGCGAACGCGCCCGTCGCCGTGTTCGCCACTCATAGAGCCCCCGTATTTTTTAACCAGTTCGGCCGTATCGCGGGTGATGTCATAAAAAATCTGCTGGTCTGCTTCCCTTTTGAGGTCCAGAATAGGCCGAATGTGGATTTCCCCGGCTCCGGCATGAGCGTAATACACCATCTGCTGCCCGTATTTCTTACCCAAGCCTTCCACCTCTGCAATATAATCCGGCAGATCCTCCACCGCTACCGCCGTATCTTCGATACAGGCTACCCCCTTGGCATCCCCGGGCAGATTGCCCAGGACACCGAGGCCTGCCTTCCGTAATTCCCACACCTTAGCGGTATCGGGAGCTTTGACTACCGGATAGGCGTATCCCAGGCCCGCAGCTTTGACCCGTCGGATCAGATCCTCTGCCTTTTCTTCTGCTTCTTTCAATTCCGCTGCGCGAAACTCCACCATCAATAAGGTTACCGGGTCACCCTCAATGAAGAAGCGGTTTCGGGCTTGTTCCAGATTGGATTTGGTACAATCCAGAATGACCTTGTCCATCAATTCACAAGCACTGGGTGCCATTTCCATGGCAATACCGGTAGCCCGCATGGACTGTAGCACGTCTGCAAAATGCAGGCATACAATTGCCTCCTCCGGCAAAGGCAGCGGATCGAGAGACAGGGTAATTTCGGTAGCCAGGGCCAGAGTGCCTTCCGAACCACAGATCAGAGAACAAAAATTAAAATCGGAACCATCCGGAGTAAAGGGCTGCTGATCCAGTAACATATCTATGGCATAACCTGTATTCCGTCTATGAATGACTTTTTTGGGAAATTCCCGGACAATGCTTTCTCGATTTTCCGGTTTCTCCAAAATATCCCTGATTTGCCGGTATAGCT
>JALQTV010000212.1 GCA_023268675.1 Saprospiraceae bacterium
GGTGACTACTCCTACCCTCATTCTGGTGGGAGGCTCGGATCCGAGAGTGCCCTATCCCCAGTCTCAGGAATTGTTTCGGGCCCTGAAAAGCCTCGAGGTCCCTACTCATTTGTACATTGCGCCCCGTGAGCCACATGGCTGGAGGGAACTTCGCCATCGCCTCCACAAAATCAATGTGGAATTGGAGTGGTTTGCACGCTATGCACTGGGAGTCGATTATACTCCGGAAGCAGCACCTGAGAAATAATTTTTTTGATTGACCAAAAAATTGGCACATGAGATACAACCTATTAAACTTCCTTGCCCTGTTCCTGGCTTTGACCTTCCTTCCGGTCGCTTACGCTCAGGGTACTTTTTCTATAGAGCAAGCCATGAGCGCTCCTTTTCCAACGGCTATGGTGGCCTCGCCGGTGGGGGATCAAATCGCCTGGGTTTACAATATCCGGGGAGAAAGGAACATCTGGATGGCTGAGGGACCTGATTATCGCGGAAAGGTACTTACCAATTACAGAGGCGACGAAGGACAGGAAATTACATCGCTTTCTTTTTCGCCTGACGGCAAAAATATTGTCTATGTGAGAGGAGCTGCTCCCAATCGCAGAGGAGAAAACCCCAATCCTGCACTGCTCCCCGACGGAGCCAAACAGGAAATCTGGCTGATTGCGATTTCAGGTGGCAAACCTACTTTGATCAGCAGTGGAAGTGCGCCGACTTTCTCGCCTGACGGCAAAAAAATGGCCTTTGTCAAAGGTGGACAAGTATGGGTAAAAGAGCTGGAGGGTTCGGCTGCCGCTGCTCAGGCTTTTGTCATCCGAGGCAGCGCAGGCAGCCTTTGCTGGAATCCGGCAAAGGGAGTTTCACAGTTGGCTTTTGTAAGCAGTCGGGGTGACCACTCTTTTGTAGGGGTCTATGATTTTGACAGGGATGAGGTCAAATACATGCAACCGGGAGTGGAAAAGGACAACAACCCGGCCTGGTCACCTGATGGCAAATCACTGGCTTACCTGAAAACACCCAACCAAAGGGATAATTTGCCCTTCGAGGCCAAAAGAGAAGGCTTGCCTTACAGCCTCTGGGTAGCGGATGTTGCTTCGGGAAGTGCGAGACAGGTTTGGGAAGCTGCCAAAGGAAGAGGCAGTGTATTCAAAAACATTGCAGCCGACAATCAGATTTACTGGGGAGCAGATGATCGCATTGTTTTTCCCTGGGAAGGAGATGGGTGGACCCACCTTTACAGCATCCAATCCGATGGAAATGAAGCACCTGTAGCGCTTTCTCCGGGCGAACACGAAGTCCAGTACGTGCGATTTGCGCCCGACGGCAAAAGCGTGTATTATTCCTGCAACCGGGACGATATCGACCGACAACATATCTGGCAGGCAAGCCTGGACGGGCAAAAAATCAGCCAACTTACGCGGGGCAAGGGGGTAGAGTGGTTGCCCACGATAACGGCTCAAAGCGGCCAACTTGCTTTTCTGGCGTCCACAGGTACGCACCCTGCCTATGCTGCTTTCCTCAAAGGGGAAGCTTACGCGTCTCTCGCCCCCGATGCAATGCCTGGGGATTATCCACTGGCACAATTGGTAGCACCCGAACAAATCGTTTTTTCGGCCGCCGATGGCATGCCCATACACGGACAACTCTTTTTGCCCAAAAAGATGGAAGCAGGCAAAAAATATCCCTCTCTGCTGTTTTTCCACGGAGGCTCCCGCCGGCAGATGTTGCTGGGATTCCACCACAGAGATTATTATCACAATGCTTATGCGATGAACCAGTGGCTGGCTGATCAGGGATATATTGTTCTATCGGTCAATTATCGAAGCGGAATAGGGTACGGCCTGGAATTTCGTGAGGCACTGAATTACGGCGCTACCGGCGCCAGCGAATTCAACGATGTACTGGGAGCGGGCTTGTACCTGAAAAACAGAACAGATACAGATCCCGACAAAATAGGATTGTGGGGCGGTTCTTATGGGGGATTTCTTACCGCCATGGGTCTGGCCAAAGCACCTGATCTTTTTGCCGCAGGCGTAGACATCCATGGAGTACACGATTGGAATGTGGTGATAAAAAACTTTGTTCCGGATTACGATCCTCAAGCCAGGCCTGAGTTTTCCAAACTGGCATTTGATTCTTCTCCGATGGCTTATATCAAAGACTGGCGGGCTCCGGTACTGATCATTCACGGAGACGATGACCGGAATGTTCCTTTCAGTGAGTCGGTAGATCTGGCAGAAAGCCTGCGCAAACAGGGTGTTTATTTTGAGCAACTCATTTTCCCGGACGAAGTCCATGGATTTTTGTTGCACCGAAATTGGGTGGCAGCCTATCGCGCGACCCTGGATTTCTTCAATAGAAAGTTGAAAAAATGAGACTATTTTTTTGGGCGACAGCCCTGATCTTGATGACTTCCTGTCAGACACGGGAAAAAGACGGATTCGTTGCTTTCCTGGAGTCGCATCCTGCTGCCAAATTTGATCTGCTGATCAGAGGAGGAAGCTTGATCGACGGTACGGGAAGTCCCGCAAAAATACAGGATGTACTCATTGACGGAGAGGAAATTGCTTTTGTAGGGCAGGTAGATACGGCCCTTGTGTCAGTCGGACGAGTGATAGAGGCCACAGGTAAGGTGGTCAGCCCGGGTTTCATCGACGCCCATGCACACGGAGAACTTACCCGCGATGCAGCTTTTGAAAATTTTCTGGCGATGGGGGTGACCTCTATAAGCCTGGGACAGGATGGTTCCAGCCTGGCAGTCAAAGACATCAACGAATGGTATGAGCAGGCTACTCAAACTGTACCTGGGGTCAACATCATTCCTATGGTAGGGCATGGCACCCTTCGGAAACTGGCCGGAGCAGAGCTGAAGACGGATATCCCGGCGGCAATCCTGGACAGCATGGATGCCTTGCTGCGCGATGCTCTCGAAAAAGGCGGCTTTGGGATGAGCACGGGGCTGGAATACATCCCCGGAACTTTTGCAGGTGAAGCGGAATTGCTGACACTGGCCAAAACGGTAGGAAGCTACGACGGCATCATCATGAGCCACATGCGCAATGAAGACGACGATGCATTGGAAGCTTCCATTCGGGAACTGCTTGTTCAGGGGCAGCATTGTAAGGTACATGCAGCTCATCTCAAATCCGTATATGGCAAGGGAGAAGCGAGAGCTGAAAGAATCCTGGAGGTTTTACTGGATCCTTCCCTGCCTTTTCCGGTGAGTGCCGACGTCTATCCCTACACGGCTAGTTATACCGGCATAGGAATCCTGTTTCCCGACTGGGCCAAGGCTCCCAACGACTATACAAAAGTAAAAAAAGAGCGAAGGGCCGAACTTTTATCTTTTTTGCGCAATAAGGTGGAAGCCAGAAATGGCCCTTCCGCCACCTTGCTGGGGACAACCCCCTACACAGGCAAAACCCTGGCTGATCTGGCTGAAGCCCAAAACCGACCTTTCGAAGAGGTACTGATGGACATTGGTCCCACAGGAGCCTCGGGGGCTTATTTTGTAATGGATGAGGCGCTGCAACGCAAATTGTTGCTACATCCTGCCATTATGGTATCTTCCGATGGCAGTCCTACGATGAACCATCCACGTGGTTACGGTTCTTTTTCCCGCATCATTGAGGAGTATGTGCTGTCTGAGAGCCTGTTGAGTCTCGAAGAAGCCATTCGCAAAATGAGCAGTTTGCCGGCAGCTACTTTCGGCATCCTCGATAGAGGGATCATCCGGCAGGGGATGAAGGCGGATCTGTTGGTATTTGATCCGGAAGCTTTGCATACCAGGGCTGCTTTCGAAAATCCCCACCAGCTTACGGAGGGCATGGATCTTGTCCTGGTCAACGGCCACCCCGCTTTGGAAAAGGGGGTATTTTCTTCCACCCGCAGTGGATTGATGCTGCGCAAAAAAATGACTCATGCCAACAAATAAAAGCCTGTTTTTGGTATTCCTGATCTTGTTACAAGCCTGTACTGCTTCTATGGAGGAAGCGGAAAAAGAACAGCAGGCAACAGGAAGATTGCCGGAGGCCATCGGACTGGATGGCACCTTGTATTATGCCCCGGAGGAAGCTCCGGATGTTTCCCGCAGTAAAGATAGCTTGCTTAGCGTCGCCCGCGCAGACTGGGAAGCAGACACAAGCCAGGTAGCGCACCTGATTTGGTATGGTCGGCGCATGGCCTACCTGGGACGCTATCAGGAGGCTATAGAAATTTTTTCCGAAGGAATAGAACGCTTCCCCCAATCGCCCGAATTGTACCGCCACCGGGGACACCGATACATTACAGTCAGACAGTTTGGCAAGGCCATTCGGGATTTCGAACAGGCAGCAGTCCTGGCAGAGGGGCTTCCCGTTACCATAGAACCGGATGGGATTCCCAACAAACTGAACATTCCGCTGTCCAATCTGCAATTTAATATTTATTATCACTGGGCTTTGGCACATTATCTGAAGGGGGAGTTTGAGAAGGCCACTCTGCAATTTGAAACCTGCCAACTCTATGCCAACAACCCCGATTTGATCGTCGCAGTGATCGATTGGCTCTACATGACTTATCGCCGATTGGGTCGCCAACAAGATGCTGATAATTTGCTGAACCTGGTGGATGAGGACATGGTTATCATAGAAAATGATGCTTATTTCAAGCGCTTGTTGTTCTATAAGGGAAAGTTACAGGCTTCTGATTTGCTGAACCTGGATCCGGATATGGGGGTATCTGACAAGCTCTTGAGCATGGTTACCCAGGGCTATGGGGTGGGCAATTACTACCTTTACGAAGGGGACACCACTCGTGCCAGAGCTATTTTTGAGGACATGATGGAGACCGGTTACTGGGCTGCTTTTGGCTTCATTGCAGCAGAAGCAGAATTGAACCGTGAACCGTGAGCAGTGAGCAGTGAACAGTTGGCAGTTTACAGTTTACAGTTCACCGTTCACCGTTCACGTTTACAGTTTACAGTTTACAGTTCACCGTTCACCGTTCACATTCACGTTTACAGTTTACTGTTCACCGTTCACCGTTCACGGTTAAAAAAATCAGATAATGAGAAAGCAAACACAAGCATGGATCA
>JALQTV010000213.1 GCA_023268675.1 Saprospiraceae bacterium
AGAATACTACCGCTATTAATTTTATCGGTATAGCATGACATCAAGCCGGATTCTCCCTGAGGAAAATCCGGCTTTATATTTGGACTCCCTTCCACTTGCCTTTCCTGAACAAAAGAACTGCTATAAAGGCCATCATGCTTTCGCTGATCACTATGGCCCAACATACCCCAGGCAGACCCAAATCAAAGGTAATCGCCATCAGATAGCCCAAGGGAATTTCCAGGACCCAGAAGCAAAATAAATTGATCAGCGTCGGAGTACGCGTATCTCCCGCCCCATTGAATGCCTGGGTAATCACCATCGCATAGGCAAAGAGAATGTACCCGGAAGACAAAATCCGGAGCGTAATCACAGCACTCTCCACCACAGCAGGAGTCGTCGTAAACAATTCTATGATGGGCCTTGCGGCCAAAAGGTACACAATGGATACCAGGCCCAGAAAAATCATATTGTATTTCGCAGCCTTCCAGGCAGATTTTTCAGCTCTGTCAGGCTGGCCAGCTCCCAGGTTTTGTCCCACCAGCGTCGCTGCTGCATTCGACAAACCCCAGGCAGGAAGGATGGTAAAAATAAGCAGCCTGATCGCCACCGTATAACCCGCCACCGAGTCACTGCCCAATTCTGCAATGATGCGCATCAGAAAAACCCAACTGGCCGAAGATATCAAAAACTGTCCGGCGCCGGTAGCCGCTACCCGCAACAAGCGCTTGATTATTTCCGGCCTCAAGCCAAAACTTGATAACTTTATTTGTATCAAACCGCGACCCTTGAACAAAAGATACAGCTGAAACAACACTCCGGTGCTCCGACCAATCACCGTAGCCAGAGCAGCTCCTTCAATCCCCATCGCAGGAATAGGCCCCCAGCCAAAAATCAAAAGGGGGTCCAGTACAATATTGATCCCGTTGGCAAGCCATAACGATTGCATAGCCAATGCCGCATTTCCCGCTCCGCGAAAAATACCATTCAACAAAAACAGCAAGATCACTACGATATTTGTTCCCAGCAAAATCCGGGTATAGCCCTGTCCGCTTTCAATCAAACTCGAATTTCCACCCATCAATCGCAAAATATCCCCAGCATAAAAAATACCCACCAGCCCCACAACAACAGAAAGCACAAGTCCCAACAAAATAGCTTGTGCCCCGGCATTGCCCGCCTCAGCAATATTTTTCTCCCCCACCCTCCTTGAAATCATCGCAGTAGCTGCCATGCTGAGCCCCATCGCGCAGGCATAAAGGAGCGTCAGCACCGATTCCGTCAAACCAACGGTAGCAATGGCTTCTGTACTTACCTGCGAAACGAAATAAACATCCACTACCGCAAACAAAGATTCCATGATCATTTCCAGGACCATGGGTATCGCCAGTAAAATAATCGCCTTCTTGATGCTGACCGACGTCAGATCTACCTCTTTGCCCAACAAGGCATCCTTAATGATATTGATTGTACGGTTCATGCGTGTAAATACTTGACCAATGTCTGTATTCCTGATCAAATGATTAAATTTGATGCAAACTAAGACAAAAAAGCCATGAAAAGACAAAGATCCATAACCTTACTCATTTTTTCACTTTCTCTTTACCTGAGTACTGCCTTTTCCCAAGCTTCTGAAAAGAAAACCCTGGGTATAGAAGCTTTCGACACCTGGAAGTCCATCAAATACGAACAACTTTCCTCCGATGGTCGCTACATCAGCTGGGTACAGCAAACAGACCTCGGCGACCCGGAACTGTTTCTGCACGATACCCAATCCAACAAGACCCTCTCCTTTGAGAGAGGCGACCAACCCGCCTTCAGCACTGGCGGTACGCACCTCATCTTCACCCTCAAACCCGCTGCCGAGGCAGTCAGGGAACTAAAAAGAAAAAAAGTCGGCAGCGACAAACTTCCCGGTGACACACTGGCTGTTTACAACATAAATACGGCTTCGCTGGAAAAGACTGCTGACCTGAGAAGCGTCGAAGTCCCCGGCAAATGGAACAATTGGATACTTGCCAAAGTCAAGGGCGAGGGCAAAGATTACCGCGGCAGTATCTTCCGCCTCATGGCAAAACCCCTCGAACAAGATACCACCTACTTTTTTGACCTCGTCAGCAACTACAGCCTGGCCGGAAATGCCGAAGTGCTTTTCTTTTCGGCCGAAGACGGCATACATCGTTTTGATGGCAGCAATGGAACAACAACTCCCATTCATTTGAGTGCGGGAACCTACAAACAACTTTCCTCAGACATGGAGGGCAATCAGGCAGCTTTTTTGCTGAACAGCGATACCACCAACAGCGACGCGGACAACTTCCAGTTGTACCTGTGGCAGCAAAGCACCAGCCAAACCAGGCAAATACCCATCTCTGAACGCAAGTTCCTCCCCGATCACTGGATGCTCAGTCAATATGGCAAACTACAATTCGCAGCCAATGGCAAACGCTTGTTTTTTGGCGCAGCCCCAAAACCCATCCAACAAGATCCCCAACTCCTGGATGATGAAATTGTACAGGTCGAAGTTTGGCACTACAACGACGCCCGCTTGTATCCCCAGCAAAAATTGCAATTGAAAGCCGATATGCGACAACACTACACTTGTCTGTACGATATCGCCACAGACAAACTGATGCAACTCGGCAGCCCGGAACTACCCGATGTCGCAATAGGTGACGAAGGAAATGCCCCCTATGTACTTGCTTATACCGATCTGCCTTACCTGCGCGAAACCTCCTGGGAAGGCGGCCCTGCCAAAAAAGACATCTACCTGATAGATCTCAAAAGCGGCGAAAAAATTACCGTTGCCGAAAAAGTGAGGACCACACCGGCATTTTCTCCCGAAGCCAACTACGTTTACTGGTACGACCGAGTAGAAAAAGGTTGGTTTGCTTACAACATCAAAAGTCGCATCCTGCATAAGATCACCAATGACAGCATCGCCCTTTTCTACGACGAATTAAACGACAGCCCGGATCACCCCTCACCTTATGGCATGGCCGGATGGACAAGTTCCGACGACTTTATGCTTATCTACGACCGCTATGATATCTGGATGATTGACCCTGACGGAGACCTGAAACCCAACAACCTTACACAGGCACGCAAAGACCGGCAGGTCATGCGCTACATCAAAACAGATCCCGAACAACGAAGCATTGAAGAAGTAGCTCCCATGGTTTTCCACCTTTTTGACGAAGTCAGCAAACAGGAAGGCTACGTGGGATTCAACTTGCATACGGGTGTAAAAACCATCCTGCAAAAAGGCGACTACAAAGTCAGCAGAAGACCACAAAAGGCCAAAAATGGCAATAGCTGGCTCTTTACACAGGAAAATTACCAACTTTTCCCTGACCTGTATCACAGCAAGGACCTGCGACAAAATACCCGCATCAGCCGGGCCAACCCACAACAAGCTGACTACAATTGGGGATCCATAGAACTGGTCAGCTGGACCTCACTCGATGGAGAAGTGCTCCAGGGACTACTGGTAAAACCCGAAAACTTTGACCCCAACAAAAAATACCCCATGATCGTCAACTTCTATGAAAGAAGTACAGACGGACTGCACAACCATCGCCCTCCTCAACCCAACCGCTCTCAAATTACCTATGCTTTCTATGCCAGCAGAGGCTACGTGGTCTTCAACCCGGACATCCCTTACCGCATCGGCTATCCCGGTGAAAGTGCTTTCAATTCCGTTGTTTCGGGGGTAAGTCACCTCGTAGATCAGGGATTTATCGACCGCGAGCGCATCGGCATCCAGGGGCACAGCTGGGGAGGTTACCAGATTGCTTATATCCTCACCCGAACCAATATGTTCAGATGTGCAGAATCCGGCGCACCGGTTGTCAACATGTTTTCCGCTTATGGAGGCATACGATGGGGAGCCGGAGTGAGCCGCATGTTCCAGTATGAACATACCCAAAGCCGAATCGGAGGTACCATCTGGGAATACCCTATGAGATTTATCGAAAACTCGCCCATATTCTCCCTGGACAAAATCAACACCCCTGTATTGATCATGCACAACGACGAGGACGCAGCTGTGCCCTGGGAGCAAGGGATAGAATTTTTTACCGCCATGCGCCGTCTCGATAAAAAAGTATGGATGCTGAATTACAACGGAGAACCCCACTGGCCGGTAAAGCGCCAGAACCGGGTGGACTTCCAGCATAGAATGGCCCAATTTTTTGACCATTACCTGAAAGATGCCCCACTCCCCCAATGGATGGACAGAGGCGTTCCTGCGATTGAAAAAGGCATCCGACAGGGTTTTGAATACACCGATAAAGCAAAGAATTGAAAAGGGCTCCGGTCAATAATTTAATTTCAACAGACGTTATACCCGAAAAAATGATGCGAATACCATTTTTTGCACTCGGCATGATCCTCTTTTTATCTGCCTTAAAAGCCCAGAATGCTTCCATTCAGGACTGTATAGGAGCCATACCGATCTGTCAAAAAATATATGTAGAAAGTCAGGCACCTGAAGGTCGCGGGAACATTGACGAGATCAACCCCGATTTCAATTGCATGCGAGTAGAATCCAACTCTATCTGGTATTCTTTTACGGTAAACAATTCAGGAAATTTCGGTTTCCTGCTTACACCCAAAGCTGCTACCGATGACTACGACTGGGCTTTGTTCAATCTGACCAATGCCAGTTGTGGAGACCTCTACACCGATCCCTCCCTGATAGTCAGTTGTAATGCAGCCGGTGGAGGCACTTGTGACGGACCTACCGGAGCCAATGGCAATACCAGTTTCAGCGTTCAAGGTGCAGGTTGCGATGCGGCTTCGCCAAATGTAGAGTTTGGACGTACTCCCTACAATGCTCTGATTCCCGTTCAGGCCAACAACACCTATGTATTGGTGGTCTCCAACTGGACCGGTTCTACCAACGGTTATACCATAGACTTTGGTCTGTCTTCTGACATTGGCATTTTTGACGAAGAAGCGCCCTACATAGAATCTGCAGGGCTCGCCAACAATTGTGACGGTAGTACCCTGGAGGTTCATTTTTCAGAATTTGTACAGTGCAGCAGCGTCGATGCGGGTGATTTTGCATTGGAAGGTC
>JALQTV010000214.1 GCA_023268675.1 Saprospiraceae bacterium
GATAAGAAAAAAGCAATAGAACTGGGAGCTGCATCCTATCTGTCCAAACCATTCGAAGAAATCGGACTCCTGGCTACCTTACACAAACTTATAGCAAGTCAAAAAATTACTGGAGAAAAAGAAAGCACTGAAGTAAAGGAAGAAGAAAGTGATGAGAACTGGTTGGAACAACTGGCGCTTCTTATTGAAAAAGAAATGGCAGAAGAAAACTTCAACGTTGATCGCCTCGCCGGAATGATGCTCATGAGTCGCACGGCTTTCTACAAACGAGTTCAACAATTGACCGGCATGACCCCCAATCAATACATCATGGAAAGCCGTTTGCAAAAAGCGAGAAGCATTCTCGAAGCACAACCAAAAATAAAGATCACAAAACTCGTCAGAATGGTCGGACTGAAACACGAAGGGTATTTTGCCAAAAACTTTACCCAAAGATTCGGATACAGTCCTTCTGATTTTCGCTAAGCAAACTCTTCCGGACGATAGTGGAGCCGTTCATTATCGTCCGGAAAGCTACCCCCGATTATTTGCCCGGGCATCACAATCTAATTCGGGAAATAATCAAGGGGGGATATGGATTGATCGACACTACTAACAATTGGACTTTGACTACGCCGAAGTCCAGGTCAACTGCTTTTCTCAAAAATGACAAATCCTTTCTGTAGAAAGGCAGCAATGCTTACCATTTCTCCAGAAAGGATTTGAAACCAAGAAAAAAGTCCGATTATCTTACTATTCTGACTTTTTTTGTTCCGACTCCTTCATACCCTCTTTCAGTTCACTTTCGATAGAAGAACGAGCTGCATTGAATTCGCGGATACCCTTACCAATACCACGCATCAATTCGGGTATTTTCTTGCCACCAAAAAGCAACAAAATGGCGAAGAATACCACCAACATTTCGGGGCCAAGGAAGTTAAACAACAAAATGGTTTCCATAATTATTTAATTTAATGCTTTATTCAAAGGAACTTATTTCTTTAAACCTATTTCGCGCAAGCGCTCATCCAGGTATTCCCCTGCCGTCACAGGTTCGTACTGAAGTGGATGTTTTTCATCAACACAAGCAGGCAGACAGGACAGGTCCATATCTGAGCGCGGGTGTAGGAAGAAAGGAATAGATAAGCGCGGATTGTGCCACTCCTCTCGCGGTGGATTGACCACACGATGAGTGGTTGATTTCAGATAATTATTAGTCAGGCGCTGCAGCATATCTCCGACATTGATTACAATTTCGTCTGATTCCGGCACGACAGGCATCCAGCTGTTCGTATTGTCCAAAATTTCCAATCCTCCCGCAGAAGCTCCTACCAGGAGGGTGATTAAGTTGATATCCTCATGCTGCTCTGCACGTATGGCAGAAGCCGGTTCGCGCGTAATCGGAGGATAATAAATACTCCTAAGGATGCTGTTGCCATTGTGAACATGAGCCTCAAAATAATTTTCCTCCAGATTCAAACCCAGCGCAATGGCCTTCAACAACTGCCTGCCTGCATTTTCAAAAGCACGATAAAGGCTTACAGCCGTCGGCAAAAAATCAGGTTTTTCTTTAACCGCCACATTAGCAGGATACTCCTTAGCTACCGGGTCACCGTCTGTAACCTCCTGCCCAAACTGAAAAAATTCTTTCAGATCCGGCACCTCAGACTGCTTCGCGTGTTCCTTTCCAAAAGAAGTATAACCTCGCTGGCCTGCCAGTCCTGCAACTTCATACTGTAGCTTCACTTCTTCCGGCAAAGCATAAAATGCTTTGGATACCTCGTAAAATTTGCTGATAAGATCGGCATCAATGCCATGCTTTACTACACCGACAAAACCGATTTCACGAAAAGCCTTGATCAAATCTTTGACAAATGCTTCCCTCTTTTCTGCATCCCCGCTGGTGAAATCACTTAGTGCCACTAAAGGAATAGCTCTTTTACTCATACAATCAGAAATTTATGTAAAAATGGCTATATGCCATTAAAATAGCCAACAATGTAACAAAAAAACTTCAAAGATTATCTGCCCGGCTTGTATCTGGATTTATTCAGTATCTCCTGAGCGTCTGTCAGATCGATCAACTGCTGCATGCTTGTTTCAGGATATCGAGACATGTATTTTTTGACGATTTGCCACCCCATCCAATTAGCAGTCCTTCCCGGAGCCTCTTCCGGCATCCCGGGAGCATTTGGACTATAATCAACGTATTTTCTGATTTTTTGCCAATCAGCGCTATACAATAAATCTTCTTGAAGGAAGAATGCCCACATTTGAAATTCATTACCCTCCAACCACTCGACCTGTGCCTGTGAAATTTCCAGTTTGACACTATCCGGTGTGAGCGGCAGCAGTGCATCCAAGAGATAGAGTCGCTTGCCATTATGCCCCATAATATCCAGCATTTTTTCTCCCGGAGCTTCTCCTGTCAAATCCTCCACGAGTGGCAGCAGTGTTTTGGACACCAGATGGTCTGCATTGAAAGAACGAGTCAGATAGCGGGAAAAAGCAGGGTTTCCCGGGTTTAACTCCTGATAAGGGTAATCGCTTCCAAGAAAAAAATCCAATCCAACCGCCAATGATTGCTCCTTGTAAATAAAATTCGCCATAGAATACTCTGAGATAAAAGTTGTGACATCGGGCGTAGAAATATCCGGGAAATAGTACTTCAGGTAAGTAAAAGCATCTTCAAACTGACCCGCAATAGTTTCCCAATCGCCCAGGGCAAGCTGACAAGTGTCATAAAGTTGGCGAACTTCAGGATACCCGATAAACCCTTTGATAAAATCGGCATGCTGCCCGGGAGAAATCGCAGGATTGCGACTCCGTAAAATATAATCAAAATAAATCCTTGAAAACTCAGGATACGCTGCCTCCAGGGAAGCCAATGCTTCTTCCATCCGGGTGGTATCCAGGCTAAACAAATCCCGGTCGAAGTGACGAAAATTAACATCAATACTAATATGACTTACATCCGGCAGGTCTTTACGAGCATCTTTCTCACATCCTGTACCCAAAAAAACTGCCACTGATAGGAAAGGCATCCAAAATTTCCAGCTTGACTTCATGAATCAGCATTTTTTAATTTCCAATAAGGTAACTTTGCAATCGCCCAAACATAACGGCGAGGCCTTTTCAATTCGTATGTAAAATAATCGGGAAGCGAAAAGGGTTTACTTTTCAAAACAAATTCGCCATGAGGATTCTTTTTTTGCTGATATTGTTTAGCCCCCTTGTTGCAGGACAGCTGCAGGCACAGGAAAACCTTCGCTTTGGATTTCAGGTAAGCCCTGTCTTTTCCCGCATGCATACTACAGATCCTAATATCCACCCGGCAGGAACCAATCTAGGCTTAAAAATGGGCATTCTGGGAGCTTATTATTTTCGCGAAAATTACGCCTTTTCTACGGGAATCGGCTTCTTTTTCAATGCGGGAGGAACCTTACAGCACGACTTCAGCGGGCAATACTGGACACGGTCAGGCATAGACACCCTACCCTCGCAGGCACAATTGAAATACAACCTCCAATACCTGGAAATTCCTCTGGGACTCAAGATGCGAACCCGAGAATTCGGATACATAAGATATTTCCTGGAACCGGGCTTCAGCCTCGCTATCAAAACACGAGCCAATGGCCAGATCAATGGGCCGGGTATCAGCAACAGCAATAACACCATCAACATCAGTAATGATGTAAATGCACTTCTCCTCAGTGTAGGAATAGGAGGAGGTGTGGAATACAGTATCAACGAAAGTCTCGCACTCACCGGAGGATTGTTTTTTCAGTCCGGGTTTTCAGATCTCACCCGGGATAGCGGTACCGTACTGGAACCGGGCAAAAGTCCCCGCAGGGAAGATTCCAGAGGAAACATCCGCAGCATCACACTTAGAGTGGGGATCCTATTTTAAAATTCACCAAACTTATGTCAAGTAACACCAACAACTTTGAGCAACAACTGCATGCTTTCATAAAACAAGCTCTGGCTGAAGATGTAGGCTCCGGAGACATCACTTCTCTTGCCTGTATCCCTCCCGAAAAAAAGAGCAAAGCCCGCTTGCTTGCCAAAGACCCTGGCGTGCTAGCCGGCGTAGAAATAGCCAAGGCTGTCTTTAAAGAAGTTGATCCTGACGCATCAGTCGAGGTTTTCATCGAAGATGGCTCCTTTATCCACGATGGCGATATTGTTTTTGAAGTCAATAGCAATACCCGCGCACTGCTACAGGCCGAACGGCTCGTCCTCAACATCATGCAGCGCATGAGTGGTATTGCCACCCTGAGTAATCGCTTTCATTTCGAAGTGGAAGACCTACCCGTAACCTTATTGGATACCCGCAAAACGACTCCTCTACTGCGCTTTCTGGAAAGAAAAGCCGTAAGCATTGGGGGATGCCAGAATTACCGAAGCGGACTGTATGATCGATTTCTTATCAAAGACAATCACATAGAGGCAAGTGGAGGCGTGAAAGCTGCCATACAACAAGTACTGGATTATAAAACGAACAAGCACATGGAAGATTACAAGATAACGGTGGAGGTTCGCAATCTTGTAGAGCTCTACGAGGTGCTGGAAATAGGTCAGGTTGATCGCATTATGCTGGACAACTTTGAGTTGCCTTTGCTAAAGGAAGCAGTTGCCATTGTCGATGGCAGGTTTGAAACAGAGGCTTCCGGCGGTGTAAACATCCACACCGTGAGAAAAGTAGCGCAAACCGGCGTTGATTACGTCTCAGTAGGTGCTCTTACCCATTCGGCTACCAGTCTTGATCTGAGTCTGAAAATAATTGGCTGACCAATTCCAAGGCACTCATTGAAGGTTCAGGAAAGGCTTTTGAGAATACGCCTGACCAATCCGGGGCCCTCATACACCAGGCCGGTATAAATTTGTACAAGATTTGCACCGGCTTCCATTTTTTCAAGGGCTGCCTCAGGGCTTGAAATACCACCTACCCCAATAATCACCTTGTCAGGACCCAACAAATCGCGCAATCGACGGATAACTCCGGTAGATCGTTCCCTGAGAGGTTCTCCACTAAGTCCACCAGCACCTATACGCTCCAGGTAAGCCT
>JALQTV010000215.1 GCA_023268675.1 Saprospiraceae bacterium
GGATCGTTCCCGCCAATTGCTGATGCAAAGGAGAGAAGAACGGATACGGCCGGGTTTGGATGACAAGATTTTGCTCAACTGGAATGCCCTTCAATGTTCAGCTTATGTGCACGCCTGGCAAGCCAGTGAAAATCAGGCTTATTTGGAGGCAGCTTTACGCAACATTGATTTCTTACTTGAAAATTTTGAAAAACCCGAAAAAACTGGCGCTTTTTGGCATACCTGGAAGGACGGGAAAGCTCGCTACGAGGCATTCCTCGATGACTATGCCTTTCTGATAAGGGCCCTGATTGACGTATATGAGGTGACGTTTAAAGAACCCTATTTGAATAAAGCACTGGAATTGAGCCGCTTTGTAATGCAGGAATTCTGGGATGAAGCTGCAGGCATGTTTTTCTTTACTGCTGCAGGACAACAGGATATTATTCTGAGGAAGAAGGATCTTTATGACTCTGCTATGCCTTCCGGTAATGCCGCCATGCTGATCAATCTTCAAAAATTGGGCTTGATAAGTGGCGAGGAAGTTTTTTCAAAGGCTTCTGCCAGGATGCTCGCAGGTATGAAGGATGCTGTCGAACGTTATCCGGGTTCTTTTGCAGCCTGGGCCAAAGCTATGTTGTTTGAGTCTATGGGATGGAAAGAGATTGCCATCGTAGGACCGAATGCTTTTGAACGGGCAGCAGAGCTTAACAAAAGATACATTCCAGCAAGGATATTAATGGCCAGCGACAGAGAAAACAATGATTTTCCACTCCTGGCCCACCGTTTTACCGAAGGCAAGGATTATTATTTTCTTTGTGAACATTACAGTTGCAGACGTCCGGCAACTGATCTGGCTTCGTTTTTGCGTATGTTGGAAGCATGATAGAAGCAATTGTAAGTAAAATTTTTTGATATGACCCGTCAGACACTTTTGAATCAGACGCTGCCGATGGTACTGCTGTTTTTTTTGAGTCATACCCTCGTGAATGGCCAGCAAAGTCCTCAATACAGCTTGTTTGGGTGGAATAAAATGAACTGGAATCCTGCGTTTGCAGGGTTGGATCATTCTCTGAGTGTTACGGGGCATGTAAGGAGCCAATGGCAGGGGATTTCAGATAATCCTGAAACCCAGCAGATCAATGCTCATTTTCCTGTTTACTTCCTAAGTTCAGGATTTGGCTTGTTGTTGGAGAATGATGCAACCGGGCCGTTTTCTAACTTACGGATTGGATTGAACTACAGTTATCAATTGGACCTGGGTAATGGCATTCTTTCTCTCGGCTTAGCCCTGGAGCAGGTTCAACGCGACCTGGATGGCACCCGGATTTTGACGCCGGATGGATCTTATCAGGATGGTTTGCCCCTGGATCATGCCGATGGCACGCTCCCACTGAGCAGAGTAAGTGGCAGCACCATCAATTTTAGCACAGGTGTTTACTATTACACAGAAAAATTTGAAGCAGGGTTTTCTATCAGAAATCTTACGGAACCTTCGATTGATTTGGAGACGACGGCTATATTGTTGAACCGCCATTATTTTGCTTTTGCGAGCTACGATTATTATTTGGGAAGTGCTTTTATGTTGCAGCCTGCGGTTCAGCTCAGCTTGGTAAATGGAAATTTGCAGACCAATTCAGGCGTTTCAATTCATTACAATGATAATATTTTTGCAGGGGCCTCGTTAAGAGGGTATAGCAGTTCAACGAATGACGCTATCGCAATCATGGCAGGGGTGAAACTCTCCGAAAACCTGCGTTTAGCCTATGCCTATGATGCCGGAATATCAGGATTGACCAACGCCCATAGTGGCTCCCACGAAATTCTGATCAACTTTAATTTGAACAAACAAATTTTTGGCGGTCGCCTGCCAAAAATAATTTACAATCCGAGGTCTCTCTAAAAAATATTCCCTGTCAATTGCCGTTACATTGTTCGGATTTAGCAAGAACAATTCATACATTTGGCATTTTTCCGGCAAGCAAGGCGGTATTCTCACTGTAAAAGCAGGATAGAGAGTGTTTTCAATTGTTTGTTGCTGATCAAATTATACAAGGTTTCTGCTTTATTTGGCGATCGACAAAATATGCCCTGAAAGATTGGCGTTTGTAGGAAAGTCAACGAAACATGCGGGACTCAAAAATGAAATATCAAATTTTTGATAAATTTTTTAAACAATCTATCTTTACCCACGCTTTTAAAAAAGGCAATTAATCTGAAGGAAAACATGGGTGTTAACATGGAAAAATTACGAAGAATTTCACTAGCATTCCTTGTTCTGGCTGCAGCAGCCTGCGGCAGAAATGACAACGGTCAATTGGTAGGAGTTATGGATCGCCCTTCCTGGAAAGGCATCAATCCCTACGGAATGGTGTATGTACCCTCCGGTACCCTCCATGTAGGCCCGAGTGATCAGGATGTTAGCAATACTTTTGTGCAACGACCAAAAGCCATCTCTATTCAGGGGTTCTATATGGATGATACAGAAATCACTAACAATGAATACAGACAGTTTGTCTATTGGGTCAGAGATTTGAATGCCCACAAGATGCTCGACCATTACATTGAGGATGAAAATGGCAATGAGGTAGTGGATTGGGAAATGGAAATCGACTGGGAGGATGAGACCCTGGAAGATATGTATTACAGTGAGAGAGACAGGTTCGCCGGTAGAAAAGAATTGGATATTACCAAGCTTATCTACGATTATGAGTGGTTCGATTGGCAGAGAGCAGCCAAGGATTCTGCTCCGAAAGAAGGAGACAGACAAGGCGACAAGACCCAGCCTCGCCGCAGTGATTACGTGATCAAAGAATCGGTAGCGGTACATCCGGACGAAATGGTTTGGATTCGCGACTTTGCCTATTCCTACAACGAACCGATGACAAGGAATTACTTTCAGCACCCTGCATTCGACGATTACCCGGTCGTGGGAGTCAGCTGGCATCAGGCCAATGCCTTTAATTTCTGGCGTACTCAAGAGTGGAACAAATACCAGCAGGAAAGAGGAGATGGAATCAACACCGAAGACTTCCGCCTTCCTACCGAGCACGAATGGGAATATGCAGCAAGGGGTGGTCATGAAAATGCTCCTTATCCATGGGGAGGTTATTATGTGAGAAATGCAAAAGGTTGTTTGTTGGCAAACTTTAAGCCAGGTAGAGGGAACTATCCTGAAGATGGTGGATTGTACACGGTTAAAGCAGATGCCTACTTCCCCAACGACTACGGTTTGTACAACATGGCAGGCAATGTATCTGAATGGACACTTTCTGCCTACTATGATAATGCTTATTCTTTCATGCATGACCTGAACCCTGATATCCGATACGATGCAGATGAAAACGATCCGGATGCCTACAAGCGGAAGGTAATCAGAGGCGGTTCCTGGAAAGACATCAACCACTTCCTAATGAATGGTACCAGACACTGGGAGTATCAGTACGAGGTTAAATCTTATGTTGGATTCCGCTCGGCACTTACGTTCCTGGGCAGATCTATCAACGATTTCTAAGCTAAAAATCATCAAACAAACACAAATAGGAAAAACCTGCTTGTAAAATTGGTTTATCCGGAATTTTTCTAACTTATTAAACGATCGCTGAACATGAGTTTCATTAAATCTAAGGGCTTCAAATACATAAAAAACCTGTTAATCGGTGTGGGTGCAGCTACTGTATTGGTAGGAGCTTTGGCAAAATTGGAAAGCTGGTCTATTGCCAGTACTTTGCTACAGATAGGTCTTTTTGTGGAGGCCGGTATCTTCCTATTCCTGGGTATCATCGGTCCTGATAAGGATTATTACTGGGAAAAGTTGTATCCGGGACTGGATAACTACAATTCTAAGGTCGATCCATTGTCAGGTCCTGTCGGTGGCGCACAAGGTGGTGGACTAAGCGGAGAGGTAGTGGAACAACAATTGGGCGGTATGTTGACTGAATTGCAATCTATGTCAAGAAGTCTTTCTTCACTCAAGGCACTTCAGGAAGTAGATTTTTCCGGAACGCAGGAGCAAGTAAAACAAATGACTAATTTCTATTCCAGAATAAACGAGGCAATGGTTGATTTGAGCGACACGCTGGATGATACCAAACGCTACAAGGAACAATTGAGTGAGCTCAACAATAATATCGGTTCTTTGAACAATGCTTACAGTTCTTTGAATGCTGTTTATGGAAATATCATTTCTGCCATGACCAATGCGAACAGAGGCGCCTAATGGTTGCAGCTGATTTGCATGATTGAAACAACCCGAAGAGGTGTAGAAACACAACGGCAGATTCTACACCTCTTGCCATTATTTCGTTTTATTACCCTGTTAAATTAATTCAATATGTCCATACCTAAGGAACCCCGGCAGTTGATGATCAACCTGATGTACCTGGTGCTAACTGCCCTGCTGGCCCTTAATGTTTCTGCCGAAGTAATGAATGCATTCTTTACTTTGGATAAAGGTATCAAAAACAGCAACGAGATTGTTGAAAATACCAACAATACCATCCTCAACAATATCCAAAAACAGGCAGATGCCTACAAAAATGAGCAAAACGATGCTTTCCTCGAAGCAGCGAGAGAATCGAAAAGGTTGACAGATGAGTTGGTAAATTATGTGGGAGCACTGAAAGATAAGTTGTATGAGGCTGCCGGCGGGGATGATCCCAAACACCCCGGGCAACCAAAAAACATCAAGGATAAAGACCTGACGACCCGAATGTTCGTAGGTACAACCGGTCAGCAAGACGGAGAAGGGTATATACTCGAAGCAAAAATCAAAGAAACGAGAGACCAGTTGTTGGCTCTTGTAAACAATGACCCCGGTTTGGCAGAATCTTTGCCTTTGAAGATAGATGAATCTGTTTTGGAAAGATCTGATGCCAAATCATGGGCAGAATACAATTTCCTCCAGATGCCGGTTGCAGCGGTATTCCCCCTGCTTACCAAAATCCAGAATGACGCTGAAGCATCTTCTACAGCCATTCTAAACCATTTTCTGGGCAAAATCAGTGGCGAAGAAATTAAGTTCGATGCCTTCGAACCTGTAATT
>JALQTV010000216.1 GCA_023268675.1 Saprospiraceae bacterium
AACTATCCGCGATTTGGTTGACAAATTAGGACATCCGACCACCGCAGGTTTCGATCGCAGCACCCCCAAAGCTCCGGAAGCTGATCCTGAAGAGTTGTATCAGTTTTTTCCGCAGGATGCGGGCAAACCTTATGATACCCGCGAAATTCTCAAACGCCTGGTCGATGCCGAAAGCCTTACTTTTTACAAGGAAGATTACGGTCAGACCATCCTCTGTGCCTATGCCCGCATCGAAGGCTGGGCAGTAGGCATCGTAGCCAACAATCGGCAAATTGTCAAAAACGGACAGGGAGAAATGCAATTCGGAGGAGTAATTTATTCCGACAGCGCTGACAAAGCCGCCCGTTTTATCATGAATTGCAACCAAAAGAAAATCCCCCTCCTTTTCCTTCACGATGTCACCGGGTTTATGGTAGGAAAACGCTCCGAACATGGGGGAATCATCAAAGACGGTGCGAAAATGGTCAACGCAGTGGCAAACAGCACCGTACCCAAATTCACCGTGGTGATGGGCAATTCTTTTGGCGCCGGCAATTACGCCATGTGCGGCAAAGCTTATGACCCGCGACTTATTTTTGCCTGGCCTACGGCCAAAATTGCCGTCATGGGTGGCGAACAGGCTGCACGTGTTCTTACCCAAATACAGGTGTCATCTCTCAAATCCAGAGGCGAAGTACCCGATGACGCTGCTGAAAAGCAATTGTTTGAACAGATCAAAGACAAGTACGAGGCTCAAACCAGCCCTTACTATGCAGCTGCCAGGCTATGGGTAGATGAAATCATCGACCCCCTCGCCACCAGACAAATGATAGCCACCGGGATAGAAGCAGCCAATCACGCACCGGTAGAAACATTCAATCCGGGAGTCATTCAAACCTGAGGATGCTATTTTCGAATACAATAATTATTTTTGCACCATGGAAAATAAAACAAAGTCAATCAATGGAAATACCATGCGCTTCAAATGGCTCAAGCGCTTTGGAATCGCCGGCTTTCTATTCTTTTTCGTTAAAGGTCTTGTCTGGATTGCCATTTTGGTAGGGGTAGGCAAGTGCGCCGTTCAATAATTTCTTTATTCATTCCACTTTCATGCCTTTTATCGCCAAAACAATGGCCGGTCTGGAACCGGTACTCAGCAAAGAACTGGAAGCGATTGGTGCCGAAGACATCAAATCACTGACCAGAGCCGTCTCGTTTACAGGTGATAAAGCGTTGTTGTACAAAGCCAACTATACCTTAAGAACAGCTTTGCGCATTTTCGCCCCCATACATCAATTCAAAGCAAGCAACGAAAAAGAACTCTACAAAGCAGCCTATGCTTTCGACTGGAAGCCCTACCTGGACCCCAAAAGAACCTTTGCCATCGACGCAGTAGTCAACTCCGAATTGCATACGCATTCCAAATATGCCGCTCTTAAGGTCAAGGATGCCCTGGTAGATCAGTTCCGCGATAAGTATGGCCGCAGACCCAGTGTGGATGTGAAAAATCCAGACTTGCGCATCCACCTGCACATCGCACAGGATCAATGCAGCATCCTGCTTGACAGTTCGGGTGATTCCCTCCACAAACGCAAATACCGCTTCGAGAAAGTTCAGGCACCCATCAACGAAGTGCTGGCTGCGGGCATGATTCTGCTTAGTGGTTGGAAAGGAGAAAAACCCCTGATAGATCCTATGTGCGGTTCGGGAACCTTCCTGGTCGAAGCTGCGATGATTGCACGCAATATCCCTCCACAGAAAGGTCGAAAAAGGTTCGGTTTCATGAACTGGGTGGATTTCGACCCGGAACTTTGGGACAAAGTAAAAGAGGAGGCACATGCCAAAGAAAAAACACTGGATGTACCGATTATCGGGTCAGATATATCGGCAAATGCCGTTCAAATAGCCCGAAAAAATATAGCCATGGCCAAAATGACCGACGATATCGAAGTCAGACAACAGGATTTTTTCTCCTCTGTCGGTGTCTTCGAAAGTGCCATGCTGATCATGAACCCACCCTATGACGAGCGCATGCCTGTAGAAGACATTGCCTTGTTTTACAAGCAAATCGGAGATCACTTCAAACAAGCCTACCCAGGTTACGAAGCCTGGCTGATTTCTTCCCAAATTGAGGCCATCAAACGAGTAGGACTCAAACCTTCCAGGAGGTTTCATCTGTTTAACGGGCCCTTGGAATGCAAATTCTTCAGATATGACTTGTATGCCGGAACTAAAAAACATGCTACACAAGACGATTAAACTAACTGCCTTAGGGCTATCTTTCTTTTTGGCGACAGCCTTACTCCCATTATACGGACAAGAAACAGGACATGAATTGATATCCGGAAAGTCTATTCCAGCCCTGCGAAAAAAAGAGATTCTGACTGTCCCCGAACGCCTGTTTTCTTTTTTGCCCTTGCTGGGCAATAAGCGCCCTCACTGGACTCCCTCACAACCCGGCATCCCTCTGTATTACAGATATGAAGCACTCGGTTTTTTCTGCAAGGTAGAAGTCCAATTGGAGAAATACACCCGCATCCCCATTAAAATCAGGTTAGGGGAAGTACAATATGTAGAACGTCTGGAGGGCAAATACCCCTAAACCAGATCAAACAAATCTTCTACCCCCGGGCTACGTGCTGTGTTGAATCCCTCAGCAAATTCGTAACCTGCCGGCCGCCCCAGGGCTCTCCCTTTTCCTCGCAAAAATTCCATGAAATCCTGGCCGGATATGGGAGAAGACAACTCTTCCTCGTATTCTGAAGCCTCCGGAACGTAAAATTGCGAACTAAAAGCCTTTATCAATTCAAACTTCTTTTCGATGTAAGGGCCAATGTCCACCACAAAATCCGGCTTCAGGTCATAATCCTGGATGTAGTGATAAACAGCTTTTGGACGCCAGTGCTCCTGCAAATCTCCGGCTGCATTTCTGGTTTCAATTTTTACCAAACCGGAGAAAAAGCAGGCGTCTCTGACCAACCTGGCGGCCCTCCCATGATCGGGATGTCGGTCTTCAATCGCGTTGGCCAGCACAATCTCCGGCTTTGCGGCCCGAATAGCGCTGATAATTTTTTTGATATTGGCCTCCTCATGAAGAAAGAAACCATCTGCCATATCGAGGTTCCACCGAAAAGCAGCTCCCATCAACTCCGCAGCATGCTTAGCCTCCTGGGTTCTGATGGCCGCATTGCCGCGAGTGCCCAACTCTCCGCGGGTGAGGTCGAGTAAACCGACTGTTTTACCCATCGCAATATGGCGGAGCAGGGTTCCGCTGCAACTCAATTCTACGTCATCCGGGTGTACCCCTACTGCCAGTATATCTACCTTCATATCAGTCTTTTGCATATTTTATTTTGCCCCCCACAATGGTCATCAACACTTCTGTCTCTAAAATTTCTTCATCTGAACAGGCCATAAGGTCTTTGTTGAGCACCACCATGTCCGCAAGTTTGCCCGTTTCGAGCGAACCCTTGTCTTTTTCTTCAAAGGCCGAGTAGGCACAGGCTACGGTATAGGAATGTATTGCCTCCTCACGGGTCAACTTTTGTTCCGGGAAAAACTCAAATCCGGTATCTGCTCGTTTACGGGTAACCGTTGCATAGAGGCTTTCGAAAGGATTGACATCCTCTACCGGAGCATCTGTACCATTGGTCACTACTGCTCCGCTTTCCAGCAGGGAACGCCATACATAGGCTCCACTTTGGGCTCGTTCATAGCCCAGGCGTTTCTCGACAAAAGGAGCATCAGAGGTGCAATGTATGCCCTGCATCGCAGCAATCACTCCCAGTTCAGCAAACCGGGGAATGTCATCGGGGTGCAGGTGCTGTGCATGTTCGATGCGCCAACGCAAATCTTTTTTCTCAGGGTTGGCTGCAAAATTTGCTTCAAAAATATCCAGCACTTCCCTATTCGCTCTATCGCCTATGGCGTGGGCACAAAACTGCATGTTGTGCTTCATGGCCAGTTCTGCCAAAGCCTTCACTTCAGGAACCGGGGTAGTATTCTGACCTACGAAATCGGGTTTATCATCGTAGGATTCCAGCAGCCAGGCACCGAAAGGCCCCAGTGCGCCATCTATAGAAACCTTGAGTCCGCGAGAGGTAAAATAGTGATTGCCGGCATTGATGATCGGAAACCCGTCTAATTTATCCTGAAGGTACTCGCTGGAACTTCTTATCATAGCCCAGAGTCGCACATCCAACTCGCCCTTATCCGCCACTTCCTTCAACTTAAGAATATCTTCAAGAGAAGTCCCTGCATCCTGAAAAGAAGTAATGCCGTTTTTCAAGCATTCCTCCTCGGCCAGTGCTACTGCTCTCTGCCATCTCGCCTCCTTGTCTTCCTCGGAAAGCGAATCCAGGTATTCACTATAAGCACGGGTAATCAATCGCTGTGCTGTTTCTTCAAACATTCCGATCACTTCACCTCTCGAGTCGCGGACGATCTCTCCACCGGAGGGGTTTGGTGTCTCTTTACTGATGCCAGCAATTTCCATTGCCTTGGCATTGGCGAAAGAACCATGTCCGCTGGCATGCCTCAAAACAACCGGATTATCAGGAGAAACAGCGCTTAATTCGTGGTGATAAGGATATCCCAAAACGGTATTGTTCAACACTTCTTCCCATTTTTCCTGGTGCCAACCCCTTCCGGTAATCCATTCACCGGGCTTCTTTTGCTGCACTTCAGCTGCCACCGCATCAATGATCTCTTGCCAACTTCGGGATTTCAAAAAATTAAGGTTCATCAGGCTCTCGCCCAATCCAAGGAAATGGCCATGTCCTTCAATGAATCCGGGCATGGCGAAGGAACCTTGCAGGTCCACCACTTCGGTTTCATTGCCTATCCATGAATTTACTTCGGCAGCAGTGCCGATGGCTACAATGCGCTCCTCACGAACTGCTACAGCCTCTGCCCATGGCTGGTCGGGGTTGACTGTATAAATTTTACCGTTGGTAAAAACGATATCTGCCTGTTCGCCCGATCCACAAGCGGAAAGGAGGGTGAGGAAAATAATGGGGAAAGCAAATGTTGAAAATC
>JALQTV010000217.1 GCA_023268675.1 Saprospiraceae bacterium
AGTTGGAGGAGGTTCGTCTTTTTGTTTTATAATAATGGACACCTCCGCCAAACGCCCAGCCTATTTTTCCACGAGCCGTTTTGACTTTTACCCATCGATCGGTGACTGTATAATCGCCCAGATCTATTTCTTCCTCGAAGTCTGTGGTTTCGTTTAAGAACTGTACAGCATCGTGAAGTTTCAATCTGTCCAAAATTTTACTATCTGTGTCTGGCAATTCCCGGACATTCAGGTTATCTAGTATGACGTATAAGGGTGTGACAAAGGGCTGATCCAACACTTCCGGAGACTCCGCTGCCTTAGCCGCTTCGCGGGATTCCTGCTCTTCTTTTGCTTTCTTCTCTTGGAGTTGAGCATATAGTGCAGCCAGGCTATCCTGAGCAGCAGCTTCAGCATCAACAGGTGCGACTTCCTCTGCATACTTCTTTCTGGTAGCACTACAGCGGGTAGCACTCCAAATCAGGAAGATAAACAAGAAAATAAAGATGATCAGCACTTCAACTTTTGGAAGCCAGGTACCCTTAGACTTTTCCATAGACGAATGACATATTTTGTACAAAATTGGAAAAAATTGCAGGTAATGTCAAATTAATGAATGCTAATAAAATACCATGGATAGTGCAGAAGATTTGTTGTACCAGATTGCGCTGGGTTTTGTTGCCAAAATAGGACCTATTACAGCAAAAAACCTAATTGCCCATTGTGGCAGCGCCAAGGGAGTCTTCAACCAGGCCCCCAAAAAACTATTAAAAATACCAGGTATTGGCAGAGCCATCCTACAAGAGCTAAAAGACACCCGTGTATTGCATGCAGCTGAAAAGGAATTCAAACTTGCAACAGACCATCAGGTTAAAGTATTGAGTTACCTTCATCCTTCCTATCCATCCCATTTGAGAAACCTTCCCGATAGCCCGATAGTGCTTTATTACAAAGGCAAGGATATTTTCCAACACAGTCGTTCTGTCAGTGTAGTAGGGACTCGCTCACCTACCCCTGAAGGAATCGCAATCTGTAGTGAAATCATAGAAGGACTGCACCAATGTCAGGTGGTCGTTTATAGCGGTTTGGCCTATGGAATAGACATCAATGCGCATCGAAAATGCCTGACCTTGAATTGCCCCACTGTAGGTATTGTAGCACATGGCCTGAGTCATGTATATCCTGCAGAACATACAGCCATTGCCCGACAGATGCAGGCGCAGGGAGGAATACTCAGTGAATACCCCTTTCTACAAAAAGCCGAGCGGGAGCATTTTCCCATGCGAAACAGGCTTATTGCTGGGATCAGCGATGCCCTGATCGTCATAGAAACAAGAAAAAAGGGCGGTTCCATGATAACCGCTGAATTGGCCAACACCTACAGCAAAGATGTTTTTGCTATTCCCGGTAGGCCGGGAGACGATAAATCCCGCGGTTGCAATGCCCTTATCAGGCAACACAAGGCACAATTGGTAGAAAACGCAGCAGACATCATCCGCCTGATGAATTGGGACAAGGTTAACCAACAGTTAAGTTTTCAACAAGATCTGTTTTTTGACCTCACTGAAGCCGAGAAAAAAGTCTTACTTTTGACCAACAAAAAAACACCCGTTTCTTTCGAGCTTATTGAACAACAAAGTTCCCTGCAGCAAAACCAATTAAATGCCATTTTACTGGAACTCGAATTCAAAGGACTTATCAAATCCCTTCCGGGAAACAGGTTTTCACGCATTTAGTCAACTTCAACCTAAATAAACTATGAGAAAAGGTATTTTTTCAATGCTATTCCTGGTAACTGTCTGTATGGCTTTTGCAGCCCCCTCTTTTTCTGTATCGGATACCAGTATAGTTGCTGATCCCATCCCTGTTAAAAAACCCAAAAACATCGTTTTGCTAATTGGTGACGGCATGGGATTGACTCAAATCAGTGCTGGGCTTTACAGCAATAACAATCATTTGAACCTGGAAAGATTTCCGGTTATTGGCTTGCACAAAAGTTATGCCTGGGACGACCTGGTAACTGATTCTGCTGCCGGTGCTACTGCTTTTGCCAGCGGTGTAAAAACCTATAATGCAGCCATTGGAGTAGACAAAGACACCATGGCTGTTCCGACTCTGGTAGAAATTCTCGAAGGAAGGGGATACAAAACAGGCATTGTTGCTACCTGCTCTGTTACCCATGCCACCCCTGCCAGTTTTTTTGCCCATGCAGCCAGCCGAAGACTGTATGAAGAAATTGCGACCTTCCTTCCCAAGTCCGGAGTAGATATCTTCGTTGGCGGTGGAAAGAAGTACTTCAATCAGCGAACCATAGACAATCGAAACATCATTGCCGAATTGGAAGCAGAAGGTTATACCGTCAATGATTTTGATGCGGCGAACTTACCTGAAATCAGCGGAACGAGTGGTAAAAAATTCGGTTTCTTCACAGCTGATGAAGAGCCTGTTTCTTTGCTGAATGGCCGTGATTACTTCATTCCAGCAGTGGAAATCACACACCAATTTTTGACCGAAGCCAACGAAAATGGCTATTTTCTCATGATCGAAGGATCGCAAATTGACTGGGGAGGACATGCCAATGAATCAGATTACATCATTAGCGAAATGATAGAATTTGATCAGGTAATCGGCAAAGTGCTTGATTGGGCAGAAAAAGACGGTGAAACGCTTGTAGTAGTGACAGCTGACCATGAAACCGGAGGGTATGCCATCAATCCCGGTTCTACCATGGAAAAAATCATCCCCGCTTTTACCACCAAATCGCATACTGCGGCTTTGATCCCTGTCTTTGCTTATGGTCCCGGTGCTGAGCTATTCAGTGGCATTTTTGAGAATACAGCAATTTTCCATAAAATTTTAGAAACACTGAAAGATGGCAATTGATTAAAAACTTTATACCAGTTATCAAAAAAGCCCCGGAAGTTTTCCGGGGCTTTTTTGATAACTACAAGTGTCGTTCGGCGTGATACGAAGATCGCACCAACGGTCCGCTTTCAACGAAGGCAAAACCTTTTTGCATGCCCACTTCTTTGTAGGCTGCAAACTTGTCAGGGTGAATGAAATCCACCACAGCGAGGTGCATGGGAGTTGGCTGTAAATACTGGCCAATGGTCAGGACATCACAACCATGTTCAACCAGGTCATCCATGATTTTGAAAACCTGTTCGTCGGTCTCCCCTAAACCTACCATTATTCCTGATTTGGTGCGCTTGCCATAAGCTTTGGTCCGGCTGATCTGTTCCAGACTTCGCTGGTATTTTGCCTGAGGCCTGACCTTGCGGTACAGTGCTTCTACTGTTTCCATATTGTGAGAAACCACTTCCTGCCCTGCGCTGATCATACGCTCTAGTGCCTCCCAGTTGGCTTTGACATCCGGGATCAAGGTCTCAATGGTAGTTTGTGGGCTGACTTCTTTGACTGCTTTGACCGTTTGATGCCAGATTTCTGCTCCCCGGTCTTTCAGTTCATCCCTGTTAACGGAGGTGATAACCGCATGTTTCACTTGCATCAGAAAAATCGCTTCAGCTACCCTTCTTGGTTCATCTTCATCATACTCTGAAGGACGGCCTGTTTTGACAGCACAAAAAGAGCAAGATCTTGTACAAGTGTTACCCAGAATCATAAAGGTGGCAGTCCCTGCTCCCCAGCACTCTCCCATATTCGGGCAATTACCACTTTGGCAGATGGTATGCAAGTTGAATTCATCCACCAGGGACCGTACTTTTTTGAAATTTGGTCCGATTGGCAGTTTGACCCTTAGCCAATCCGGCTTTTTCTGTCTGGGCGGTTTGTTATCGTTTACGGTAGGTAATTCTATCATGAAGCTGCAGATTATCCGATTTTCAATTAAATAATAACAGTTGAGCCGGCAGAAGGTTATCCTACCAGCGCTTACCGAGCTGCAAATTTAAAAATAGATTGATAAAGAGGGGCCGATTTTCGGTATCCCCTACCAGGTCAGACTCAACCATGATGGGGACTTTTTTGAAGAATACATCCACCATAACTCCCGCTTCCATTGCTTTTACAAACTCATCGAAGGCTCCCCAGTCAAAGTGCATGGATAATTTGCCATGAAATCCCGGCAAAACAGAAATTTCTCCTAATCCTGCAGCAAAACCTGAGGCACCCTGTATCCTGTCGATGTTCAGGAAACGTTCGGCGGTCTCATCAGAATACTTCTCACTGCGAATAATGAATTCCAGGGATCCGGGTTCAAGAGAATTGAGCAATTGCAAATAATAGGGTTTGAGCAGGCCAAGAGTACCTCCTGCCTCATAACTCCAACCTACAGCTACGCCTTTCCGGGCTGCTTTTTCAGAGAAATACCGCTTTTCGCCAACGCCTGCACGCAGAGTATAGAGGTTGTTTTGCTTGCCATAAATAAACGATCGAGATACCTGAGTAAGAGAAATCTGTCCATCGTTCTGGCGAAATTCCTTGGCATGTTTGATTTCGCCGATGCTGATGTGTACAAAGCGGGTAAGGTAAAAACTCCTCAATTCTCCTATATTGACTCCCAGCGCAAACCCGTTGGTGTGCAATTTCATATCCACACTAAACTCTTTGTCGTAAAGCACGCCTTTTTGATCGCCGTAGAAATTTTGTCCTTGTGGAATGCGTTGCTGTGCTTGCAAGGCAGTTCCTACAAAAAGTCCTGCAATGATGGCCACAAAAATCTTGCGTTTCATATATCTTAACTTTGTATAAAAATAACGTAACTATTCGGCAGCGAAAACCTGGCCCTGGAGGGGTTTTTCAAAATTCGCAAAGAAGATCAAGGTTTTTGCACAAATACCCCGGAAAGCCATCCTCTCAAATTTTAGCACTTGAATAGTTACAAAATAACAAATAATTCAAAGGAAGAGTTACTATTGTACTGTACAAATAAGTTTTGGCTCTTCCAATTTGTTCAGCGCTATGCAGAAAGTTTTGTTTTATACGCTACAGCCAGGGTCTAGATTCAGGTACACGGCACAACTGATATTTTCGGATATCCTGGGTTGTTCCT
>JALQTV010000218.1 GCA_023268675.1 Saprospiraceae bacterium
AAAAGATCGTTATAAGTTAACAAAAATCCACGAGAAAAAATTTTCCAAAACCCCCATTACTTTTGGAAAATACACTATCTGCTCAGGCAGAAGCAAAGCGGCGGAGATCAACTTCCGGATCCAGCGGCTGACCCTCCAGCAAATGTCTGACAAAATGAGCAGCCCAATAAGGCCCCAAAGAGGTGCCCTTGGTTCCCAGACCATTGAACAGCCAAAGTCCGGAGAAATCCGGATGAGCGCCTATCAGCGGGCGTCTGTCTTTTACCGTAGGCCTGACAGCAGCCTTGTGATCTACTATTTCAAATGGCAAGCGAAGAACTTCCCTGAGCTTGTTTTCCAGCCAGGTTCTGCCCTCTGCAGTAGGTGCCAGTGTCTCATAAGATCTAAAGTAGGTCGTTCCTATCCAGTAAAGGTCGTCGTGTAGTGGCACGATAAACAGGTGCTGTTTGAGCAACTTATCAAAATTGGCTCCGGGAATGCGGACAATCAGCACTTCGCCCTTGTCTCCATGGAAAGGCAAATACCCGAAATATGGATTGTAACGCCCCCTGTAACCCTCGCAAAAAATCACCCCCCTTGCGCTAATATCGCGGTACTGAATGCCATCCTCGTGGATTTGTAATTGTTCGAAATCAAAACTTTCCTCCAGCAAGGAGGATTTGTTTTCGAGGTATTTCCGATAATGGCGTACCAAAGCTGCAATATCTACCCTGCAACCCTTATCCAATTCTCCATAAGCATAGGCTGCCTCGATTTTGCCATCAAAAGCTTGGGTCTCGGCCTCGTCAAGGATGTAACGCTCATAAGCAGGATCCAGGGATCTGGCATGCCAATCATTTTCTTCTCTTACCGATCCTATGGATCGCAGGATGCGGTAGTCCCGTAATAAGGGAATGCCCAGGCGCTGCTCCAACTCGGCATAAGTTTGCCGGGCTGCCGGCAAAAGCGCATCGATGCGCCAGGATTTGACATACCTGCGTCCGGTTACCGGATTGATAATCCCTGCTGCCACCGTCGACGCAGCATTGTCAAGTCCCGGGTCTATGACCAGACAATCCTTCCCCTCTTTTTCCAGCAGAAAACTCAGCAGTGTACCTGCCAGTCCCTGTCCTACGATGATGTAATCCTTTTTTGGCATCATGACTATTGAATAAAACAGCAAGATACGGGGCAGGCCCTTTCGGGCAAAATAAAATTTACCTGGAAGGTCAGGAAAAAAAGAAAGACAAGAACAAAACATAAAATGATTAACTTGGACCTTTAACAAAACGAATTGCAACATGAATCTGACGAATCTCGACTGGTCGATTGTAATAGGATTTTTCATCCTTTCCTTGACCATTGGCATCCTGGTAGCCCGTCAATCCGGGAAAAGTTTTGCTGAATTCTTCCTTTCAGGGAGAGGCATGCCTTGGTGGTTGCTGGGGGTATCTATGGTAGCTACCACTTTTTCTGCAGACACACCCAACCTGGTGACGGATATCGTTCGCAAAAATGGCGTTGCCGGCAATTGGGCTTGGTGGGCGTTTCTGCTGACGGGCATGCTGACTGTTTTTGTGTATGCCAAATTATGGCGCAGGTCCGGAGTGTTGACAGACCTGGAGTTTTACGAAATTCGATACAGCGGCAAAGCAGCAGCTATTTTGAGGGGGTTTCGAGCCATTTACCTCGGATTTTTCTTCAATATCATGATTATGGCTACCGTAACCCTGGCTGCTATAAAAATTGGCGGTGTCATGCTGGGGTTTTCTCCGCTTAAAACCGTCCTCCTGGCTTCGGTCATTACCGTCATCTATACCTCTCTCGGTGGCTTGCGCGGGGTCATACTTACTGATTTTTTCCAGTTTATCCTGGCTATGGTAGGCTTAATCTGGGCAGCTATAGTTGTCGTCAACCTACCGGAAGTAGGCGGTCTCGACAAGTTACTGACCCATGAAAACGTACAAGGCAAATTGCAGTTCCTTCCTGACTTCAATGATCCCGCTACATTGATACCCCTGTTTGTAATCCCCATCGCAGTCCAGTGGTGGAGTGTCTGGTATCCGGGGGCAGAACCCGGTGGGGGAGGTTATATTGCACAGCGCATCCTGGCAGCCAAAAATGAAAAGCACGCCATTGGAGCTACCCTGCTCTTCAATATGGCACATTATGCCCTCAGACCCTGGCCCTGGATCCTCATCGCGCTTGCTTCCCTGATCGTTTTTCCTGACCTGGCAAGCCTTCAACAGGCCTTTCCGCACATGGATGCATCCGTAATCAATGACGACCTTGCCTTTCCTGCGATGCTGACCTACCTGCCGCACGGATTGCTGGGTATCGTGGTTACCTCACTTATTGCAGCGTATATGTCGACCATTTCGACTCAGCTCAATTGGGGATCTTCCTATCTGGTCAATGATTTTTACCGAAGGTTCGTCAAAGAAGATGCCGCAGACAAAGAATTGGTAGCCGTAGGTCGTATAGCTACTGTGATCATCATGATTTGTTCTGGCGCATTGGCCCTTTACCTGCAAAATGCACTTCAGGCATTCAATATTTTGTTGCAAATAGGTGCCGGCACAGGACTGCTCTTTATTTTGCGCTGGTTCTGGTGGCGCATCAACGCCTACAGCGAACTTGCAGCCATGGTCTTTTCTTTTGTCGTAGCCTTGTATTTTGAACTCTTCTATACCGGTGACATGCCAGGCCATTATCGTCTGCTGCTTGGTGTCGGAGTCACCACAGCTTTCTGGATGTTAGTCACCTACCTCACCACTCCTACCGAACAAAGCACCCTACTTGGTTTCTACAAACTCATACGCCCCCACGCAGGTGGATGGAAACCTGTCATCGAACGAGGAATTCGGGAAAACAAGCTAGAGGCTGATCATATTCCGCTCAGTGGTCAACTTCCATTGGAAATTCTCAGCATGGTAGCCGGTTGTTTTGCCGTTTACGGAGCATTGTTTGCTACCGGATTCTTTTTGTATGGTGAAGTGGCTTCAGGTATGATTTCTGTGGCAGTCAGTACGGTTTCGGCAATTATTATCTATCGAAACTGGAAAAAAGTACTTTAAGAAAATGTTAAAATTTTTTGATTTAAATACATAATTTCAAAACAAATCGCCTTCCTAAGCGATCTTTTCGAGCTTTGTCATTGTTAATATTCTAAAGCAAAACAATAATAGTTTTAAAATTTTGTTTTGCAGGATGTAACAAGAAGAAACAATAGTTTTAAAATAGTATTTTTTTGTTACATTTGTTTTTATCAAACAAAAACGACATCAAACGTTATACGCCTGTATACAACAAACAAAAACTATTCGTAAGCCATGAAAAGATCGCTTAAAAGAAGGCTGTTGCGCGCCAGAATTGCACTCAACAACACTGTCTATACCATTCTGAATATCAACAAAAAGCGTAAAAATCTTCAGTACAAGGAGGATGCTCAGATCGAGCAGAACAAGCTGAATGAAGAGTTAAAGATTTTGAACAAGCTGGCTGCACAACAACAAACCCTGGTAAGAAGATACGAAAAAGAACTGTCTCTCCAGGCAGAGTCCCTCACGGATACTCCACAAACAGCCAACTAAAAACTGTAATTTGTCAAGTGACAGCGCAACCGGTAAGCGAAACGGTTTACCGGTTGCCCCCCAAAGAGTCTGATTTTTCCGCAGGAATCCTTGTTTCGCTGATCACCACCCTGCTTTTCTCCCTTTTTTCCAGGTACGCTGCTCTGCGTTCTTCTACCAAATCGTTGATCAATTGTTTGGGCTCCAGAGGAACCTTATTGAGGTCGCGGTGATACATTAAAATAACAAAACGAGCCATGTCATCAGGATGAGACAAACCCAATTTTTTCAGATAGTGTGAAAAGCGGGACCCCTCATAAAATCCCCAGTTGACTATCATCCACCTGCCAAAAGAAAAATGCAGTTTGACCGCTGCGTCTGACTCCGGCATGGATTTGAATTTTTGCTTACTGGCTGCACTGATCAATTTGTTAAATTGAATGAAAGCGTCTCCCAAATCTTCCGGAATATACACTTCGTTGAGATACACCTGCTTTATCCTGCGCTCGTAACGCTCCTGGTATTCTTCGAGCGTTTCAGGTGGTTTTTGACCACTGAGTGTGAAGCTTAACAACAGGGTGGGAAGCAATGACAACCAAGTTTTCATAGCGGTATTTTTCTGACATAACCTTAGCCCCTCAGTAATTATTGTGTTAGAAGCTATCTCAATATTGTTTTTGAGATTAAAAAAAACAGCGATTCAAGTACCAACTGAAGTGCAAAAAGGAAACACAGCGGTAGCTACGTGGTACTTTTCGCAACGATAGATGGTGCTAATAGATCCTTTTTGAGTCCAAAGGATAATTTTGAGACAGCTTCTATAGCCGCCACAAATAACTAGCCTTGAAAAAAAAGCTGCTGCGCTGCCTGTTAAAACGATCAATGTCTTCGTAAAGCATCCGCCCTGAATTCCATTCCTGTTGGTGAAACAGTGAACCATATCCCAGATGAACTACTGTGCCGGGAATCAGCGTAAAGGACGCCAAAAAGTCTGTAAACAAATCTTTTGCACTGGTATCATACTCCAAAATCACCCGAAACAAAAAATATTGGTTCAATTGAAAAATATTGCGCGAGCGCACAATGGTCCGATTAAACTCTTTGACTTTGTCTAATTCCCTGATGAAATCGGAATAAACCAAGGTTAAGGTAGAATTGAATTGTTCGGAAGCCTGCCAGTTGACACTGCCTGAAATATCAATCCCCTCCCCTGCATACGGCAATAAATCCGGATCGAAGACATAGCGAATCTTTCCCGAGTGGCTGAAACGAGTACTCAACAACAAACGTTTGTTGGGCAAACTTGAAGCTGCTACCGTAAAAGCGTTGCGTCGGAATTTAATGCCGCGAAACACCTCATCGCGCAAGTTATATCCCATTCCAAGTACCGTATTCCTTATCCAG
>JALQTV010000219.1 GCA_023268675.1 Saprospiraceae bacterium
TCCTGCCATACATAAGCGGTAGCCTCCGGTATCGAAGCATCTAACACAGTTGTTTCTTGGGGGCATAAAAGCAAATCTTCCCCCAGATCAACTGCCGGGGTAGGCGTATAAACCACAGTCAGGGAGTCTGACGTGGTACAACCTGATAATTCCAGGGTTAATTTATAATCTCCAGGTTCATTAACCATGAAATCGGGTTGGGTAGAACCATCCTGCCAAAGGTATTGCAAACCCAGGAGTTCAATGGTCGATTCCAACAACAGGGTATCTCCTTCACAAAGGGTCGTATCAGCGGGCAAATCTGCTACAAAGGCCTCGGGTTCCAACAAGATAATTGAATCCCGAAGACTGCAGTTATCGCCATAATTCAATTCCACCCAGTAGGTTCCGGGTTCATTCACCCCAATGGTCGGAGTATTTGCCCCTGTGCTCCAGAGGTACGTCTCTCCCTGGCTATAGGTTCTCCCATCCAGTTCAAAAGAAGTATTTTCACAGAGTACAATGTCTTTTCCCAGGATGCCATCATCTATGTAATCCTCTGCCGATTCAAAAATCCATCCCGTATTGCTATTTCCAATATCCGTGGTGTTATTTCCTGCAAAAAAGTTTGTAGAACCCTCCGCCAGCTGGTCCCGCATCTGTACAAAATCTGCGGATACGACTCCTCCATTCATCACAACCTTTGCCTGGCGGCCTGAAACGGTTGAAGCCAATCCGATGGAAAGGCAATTATTCCCTTTCATCTCCCAATACTCTTTTATTTCCTGCGGATAATCAGCGTCCAGTGTATACGATTTCCCCGGAGAAAAAATCAAAGAGTCTATGGTATGCGTGCCTATGATTGCTCCATTATTCCTGAATTCCAGATGATTAAAAACACCCTTTGCGTTGTATACAGCCTCCACCCTGGCCTGTTGTTCTGTAGCAGAAAACAAGACATTGTTGAAGGCCAGTCCATAGTCAGTATAGATCCTTGCCGAGGGACTTGTAAATTCTACCAGGGAGGAATCCACCTGAAAATCTGCCGGGCCATACACGGACCAACTCCCCTGCCAGGGGAGATTTTCTCCGTGTATTTTCCAATGACTGCCTCCCATGACCAGTGTTTTGGGGGTTTCCCAATATCCACCAATGGTAAAATATTGAACATCCACATTATAGCCATTGGAATGAAAAGTCCCGTTTTGTTGATAGTAATGGTGTGTTTGGACAGAATCTTGCAAAATAAACTTCCCTGATCCTGTTATCTCCAGGTTGTCAATTCTTCCTGCCCCTCCAATTTTTATTTGATTATTGTCTTCCCGGGAACGAAGCATGAGACGATAAAACCAATCAAATTTGACTTCAGGGCTCGTTTCAATGGAACCGAAAAGATGAAAATTTACACCTGAAAAGGAAGTTGTGAAGGGAATATTTTGCCAGCGTAAATTTTTACAATAGTTGGTTCTATCATCAAAAAACACTTGCTGATTGGGTCCTAAAAATGAATTTTCATCAAAAAAAACATTGTCAATTGGCGTTGGCACACATTCTCCCCCGGGACCACCACTGGAAAGCGACCAGTGTTCTGTCTCGTGCCAGTTTCCTGTCCCACCCACCCAGTACAAGTCTCTGCCATCGTTTTGGTTGATCGCCCAACCGTCGGAATTACCCAAGTCCACAGAGTTTGTGGCGGTCAAGGTTCCTTCGCCCACACTGTGCATGTTCATCACCACAATCCGATCCAGTGTAAGGGTAACTTTATGGTCGATGTATGCCTGATTCAACCAGTGATTGCTTCGAAACTCAATCATGCCGCCACATCCATCCGGTGAAACGATTTCATTGACAAAAAGCGTATCCCCTTGGTTCATTTCATAAATGGCTCCTCTGAAGACCAGCCAGGAATTGATCTGTGTACTGCTGGAAAAATAACCTCCTCCCCTCATTTCGAAAGTGTCAATGAGGTGGTTGAGCTTGTGGACAAAAGAATTTACCGCAATGCCATAATTGGTAATGAGCTTATGATAATTGAGCTGAGGAGTACCCTCATGCCTTAATTCTCCATACCAAAAGAATTCAATGGTTGAAGTTCCCGCATCAAAAGACAGATTGTCTGCATTTAATGTCCAATACAGGTAATTGTAATCAGCTGATCGAATATTGATTTTGGAATTCCCAAGTTGTAAACTTCGCTTCGTATCTCTTTCAGAAATAAATCGCTCAAAGGTCATTACCTGGTCATTGGTATTCAGGTTGCCTTTGTCAAAAAAGACAGAGCGGACAACATTCAGGCTGTCATTTAGCAACCAGCTTCCTTGCCCATCGAAGGTCACGTTATTGGCAAACTGTTTTCCGGCGCTGGTAATTGAATTGTCCGTACTGTTACTCTCAAAAAAAACATCTCCTTCAAAGGACAGTAACATGTCAGAGATAAATGTAAGCGAACCAAAAACATGGAGGTTTTTTTCGAAGGAACCTGAAAGTGAAGGCATCCCTGTTGAACCGGTCCAATCCATCGAGCGGCAATAGGCATTGTCAATGTCGATGAAAACAACAGCTCCGGGAGCTGGAAAAGAATTTTGATCAAAGATAACATCATCTGCAGCCGTAGGAACACAACTACCTCCCATACCCCCACTGCTTACTGCCCAGTTGGAAGGATCGTTCCAGTTACCAGATCCTCCAACCCAGTAAAGCTTGTTGTTTGCTTTGGGAGTTATCGTCCAACCCACATTGTTACCTAAATCGGCACTGTTTTCAGCAGTAAAAGTCGCGCCCCCTGTTCCATGAATGTCGCGAAGAGAAAGAAATGAACCCATCACGGATGCTGCGTCTGACTGTAACATCACTGCTCTCCCAGGCTCGGAACTAAATAATTGAATTGGAGCACTGCAAGTTCCCTGTGCCGTTAATTTCGACAGTTCATAAGTATATCCCGCATCAAAAGTAAAGTTCTTCCCTTCTCCCAACTGCAATTCTACAAATGTCATGGGCCCTTTCAATGCTGCATCATTCCTCATTATCAGTTTTTCAATATGCAGATTCGTCTCATCAGGGGCATTCAATTGCAATAGGCTTTTTCCGGTAGTATTGGAAAACAAAACACTTCCGAGGCGAAGGCTTCCCGGATTCTGAATCCTAAAAAATACATCTTTTGAAATGAAATCCCAGGTAGATTGGGAAGCATTCAATGTGAGGGAAGGTTGATTAATGATATCAACTACGGGGTCCGGATCCTCCCATTCGTTTCTCGGCTTAGGTATCCCGGTGAGTGTAACATAGGACGTATCCAGGTCGATCTGTAAATTCCCCGTAGGTTCAACTCGAAGCAATTCGCAGGTAACAGGCCTACCTATTGAACGAAAGCTACCTGAATTTAGTAAAATCGTGCTGTCCACCTGGAAATCAGTGAGGAGATTCCACTCGCCTCCACTGCCTGCAAACACAGCATTGCGTAATAGAGTATGCCCTGCCATGTCAATTTGGTGGCCACTATTGTCAGCAAGAAACACAATATCTCCCTGGAAATTAAAAACCATATCGGTATCCAGGATCAAGGAACCGTAAATTTGCATAACGAATGTGGCTGGCGCCAAAAATTGAGGTCGGCCGGCAACTCCTGTCCAGATCAAATCCTTGCAAAAAACTACCGGAGTATTGACCGTAACAATCTGATTAGGACCAGTAAAAGATCGCTCATCAAAAATGACGCGGTCACTAGCCGTAGGAATGGTATTGTGTTGGACTGTTCCTCCGGAAGTCGTTACCCAGTGGGTTATATCCGACCAGTTTCCTGAACCACCTACCCAGTAATAATCAGCGGCATAAAGACCATTGACTTGTATCAAGGTGATCAATCCCACCGTATAAAAGATTCTTTTCAACATCCTTAAATGTTTTCGTGAATAAATTTATGCTACTGGGAAACATTAGGTATCAACATGGAAACTATTCACTTTGCCAACTGCTCTTATTTTTGCAAGATAAGCTTTTCATAATAATTGCAAGACCATTTGAAAATTGGGTTTCAAGGAAAGAAGTAACAAAAAACGGGGACAGATGCTGATGCGATAGCTTCTGTCCCCTTGGCCTAACAAATAAAATTCAATTATTGTACAACTATTCTGACAGTTTTACTATTCCCTCTACCTCGAACACTCAGAAAATATACTCCTTTTGGCATAGTTGATACATCCAGTTGGACAAATCCCCTTTCCGAATCCAAACTGCGGCTCAACACCTTTTGACCCTGTAAATCCAGTAAGTCCAATATTCCCCCTCCAAAAACCGAGGCGTCAAACTCAACATTCAACTCATCCAGGGTTGGTACAGGGTAAACAATCAGGTAGTCAACCGAATGTACCTCGCCCATTCCAATTTCACTTCTCAACCCTGCCAGGCGTCCACTCACAGTAAATTGTGCCAATTCGCTCCACGCTTATTCAACTTCCTCACATTCTGACATTACCTGCCACTCATATTCTGCATTCAATTTCAATCGGGAAAGCGTACGATTGGTTAATGGAAATCCATTGATTGTCTGACCATTATCTGTCCCTGGTACGCTGAATCGCAGATTGTATAACATCTCGATTATCTTGGACAATATCTAATGTTCGTTAATTGAATTTATGCTGAATATTTAAAGAGGTCAACTGGTTTTTTCGCATAATTTCTTGGTGGTCTCGAGAATGGCACCAGATGAACCATTTTTTGACTCCCAGATACAGCATTTGTACATTCTCTACATGATTTTGATTAATATAGTAGTATTTTATAGTTATCCATAATCGTTCGATATAAATATTATCCAGAGCTCGCCCCTTCCCTTCCATGCTGATTTGAATGCCTTGCAACGGAAGATATTCCACGTACATGGAATAGGTAAAGCGCAAAATAAGCACCTTAATAACTAATAAGACAACTCGAATTACCTATCTGATGATTGAATTTTTA
>JALQTV010000021.1 GCA_023268675.1 Saprospiraceae bacterium
CACCACTGCAAAATTAACCTCATCTGTTAGGGCATCGGGCGCGGGGGCTGTTTTGGTCCGTCCGACAGGAGATTTTTTGCCGAAGGCTTCAAATTGATAGTAATAGTAAGTACCGGGACTCAGGTCCTGTACATCTATTTTCACCGTATAATCGCTTTTCTCAGAGGTAGTAAACGCTCCCTGTTGCAAAGGATTTTCCATTTGTGGGTCAGTAGCTACGGTCCAGGTGCCCTCAATGGTACCGGAAAATTCGGGGGTGACGCGAGTCCAGATGATCACTGCATTGGCAAGCGGATCACCGGAGGCCACTCCGTGATAAAAGGGAGCCTGATCGGAGTTCCAAAATTGGGAAGTACCATCGTCAAAGATGGGCGTTTGAGAGTGTCGCTCACAAGCTGTGAATAGGAGCAGTGTAGAGGCGAGAAGAAGGAGTTGTTTCATTTTTTGACAAAATTGACTTATTCATTTATTCCTTTCGTTAATAAGATATCATTTTTTTTTAAAGATTCAGCTTTTTAGCCTGCGGCAAAAAAATCAGAGAACGAAAATGGATGTCGGTTGTTAAATCGTAAATCCTTAAATAAACCTACTGTTATGATAAAATTATTATTGATTAGCCTCTTATTGTCCTGGGCGCCGGCTACCGGAGTGGAAGGCGTATGGGTTACGCAGGATGACGAAACCGGCAAAGAAAAATCAGAAGTTCGCTTGTACAGCCAAAATGGAAAACTGTACGGGAAGATTGAAAAGCTATTGCTTCCCGAAGACCAGGGAAAGGTTTGTACCGCCTGCTCGGGTACCGAAAAAGGCAAACCTATCGAAGGCATGCTCATCCTCAAGGGCTTGAGTCTAGACGGCACAGTATGGGAAGATGGCACCATTCTGGACCCCAAATCCGGTAAGGTGTACGATTGCTATGTCGAATTGATTGACGACAATACGCTGAAAGTTCGCGGTTACCTGGGCTTTTCTCTGCTGGGGCGGACGCAAATCTGGAAGCGCAAGTCATAAGCACTACGCATAGCGCAAAAATTTCGGTCTGTTGATGTGCCCGGGGTCTTTATGTTGGCCTCGGGCACAGTTTTTTCAGGCTATTGCCTCGGCTTCATTTCTTGCAGCTGGTATCCGGCGGTGCTTTGATCGCTGGTGTCGAATACTTCGTCCTTTATGGAGACATTGAATTGTAAGTTGAAATATTGTTGGTGGGTGAAAAATCGTTGTTGGGGCTGGTCTTTGGAGAAATTATCCATATTGACCTGTATGGGATAGTTGGTGTTGTTGTCAATAAAAAGGGTGAGTATAGACACGTTGCCGGGCGCATCCTGTAGTTCGGACATAAAACCGGGCATGGATTCCCTGTCTTCGAGTCGAATATGTACCTGGTGGCAGGCAATATTGTTGATGAGCGTATCGGATAATTGCGTCAGGGTATAGGCCGAGCGATTGTCCAATACAAATTGGAGCATGTATTGCAGTGTGTAGGGAGTCTGATGACTCCAAAAGGGTTGTTGGCGAAATTCGGGATATCGGTCGAGATCGTAGATGCGTGCCGCCTTTGTGCTGTTATTTTTTCGAATGAGCCGGCTGCCGTCATAAATGTCTTCATAGCGAAGACCTGTTTCATCTGAAGTCAGAAAATACCAATGCCCTTTGGCTCCGACAATAGAATCCTGGGGCAGTCTTGACAAGTACATTTCTCTTGTGTCTTCGATAATTTCCGATGTATTTCTGGGATTGCTTCGCGTCATTTGTTGGCGATAAACAATGGTATGTATGTCGTTGATGGCGCTTATGGTTTGCTCTATGGTTGTAACGGGGTCGGTGTTTGTTTGACCGAAAAGGGGAAGACAAAAAATGCAGGAGCAGAATAAGTAAAAAGTTTTCATGGCAGTAGTTGGTTTTCAGCTGTAAGATGTAAAATTTGAAACCAAAGGGGGACTTTTGGGCAAATTATATTTGATTGTTCCGTTTTAACTTGTAACTTTGTAATTCAAAGTACTTTGAAAAAATAAAAATAAAAACAATCAAACATGCCTGTAGAATTTCCGATAAGAATGCTGGTAAATTGGTTGCTGACTCTGTTATTCGTCCTGCTGGGTTTGGGCAATTGCTTGCAGGTATCGGTAGTGCCGGGAGTATTTTACCTATTGGTTTCGTTGGGTTACTGTCCGCCTGTGGTGGGCTGGCTTGGCTGGAGAACCGGAGTCCGGATACCCTATTGGTTTAGGCTGCTTTTTGCTTTATTGTTGCTTTGGGCCACGCTTGCCGTAGGAGACCTGGCAGAATTATACGGCTTGTAATTTTTTCACGTATCAAAAACAAATCACATGTACGCAAGTAAAAACCTTATCCGTCCCTTGTACCTATTGCCGATGCTGCTATTGGTTCCGCTGATTGCCATGCAATTTACTGCCGAAGTTGACTGGTCTCCCTTTGACTTTCTGGTGATGGGAACCTTGTTGTTGGCGCTTGGTGCTGCGATAGAGTGGGCATGGCGGAAGTTTGCGACCAGAGAAAACCGCCTGGCAGCACTTTTCATCATCATCCTTGTCTTTTTCCTGATTTGGGCAGAGCTGGCGGTCGGCATATTCGGGACGGTATTTGCGGGTAGTTGAGGTTTGCCTTCAAGATAAAATTTTTTTAATGCAAGCTTTTGTATGCCACAAAAAAACTGCTATCCTATCGTCCTATAGCAATGACTGTGTCTTTGGGTTAAAACCTTTGCGATCTTTGCGTGAAACTCAGGTTTATGGGGTTCAGGCAAAGATCGCAGAGCGTGTCTTCTAAGTATTCCCCAAGTAGCCCCCATCTAAAAAGCGTGATTTAAGGCTGAACTTTCAGGGAAAAAGGGATGACGACAAAAGAGTGTCGATTGGCGCATATTCAAACCAACCCTCTCATCTCCTCCTACTTTATTTGTTCTCCCACTCGGCAATCGACCGCTCATTCATGCGCACAAATTCGTCTTTGCCTTCGAGGCCGGCCAGGTAGGCTGATTTTTGGGCAAGTGCAATGGCTGTGGGATAGTTGCCCAAGCCTGCTTCTACCAGCGCCCAAACCCGGTGTATGTAATATTTGTCAGGAGCAAGTTCGTTGGCTTTGATCAGGTAGTGGCGCGCTTGTTCGTATTCAATGCCCGATTCCTGGAGGTAGCGACCGGACTGGTAGTAAGTATCGGCAGTAGGATTTGTTTTGACCTGAAGCCTGATTTCTTCGAGCATGATGGCTCTGGTGTCAAAGGCAAGAGGGATAGATGTCTTGGTGTTTTCCCAACATATTGTCAATTGGGCACCCTCAAACGAAATGTGTTCGAAACCTATGGTGAAATCCTCAACGAAAATTGCATTGGTATCCGGGACTACTTCTATCCTCAAAGCGTCTTCTTCCTGTCGGTAATTGTTTCGGCCATCTCCCCAGTGGGTCAGGTTGTTGTGAAAAATGACAATCCACTTGTCGGGATAGGGGATGGCATAAAAGGCATAGGTGCCGGGAGGCAGGACACTGCCCGAAATCCGGACTGTATCCGAAAAAGAAATCTTGGTAGATTCATTGGCTCCCAGGCGCCATATCCTGCCGTAAGGAACCAGGGAGCCGAAAATTTTCCTTCCGCGAGCTGTTGGGCGATGGTAGGATAGCGTTACTTCACTCAAGCCTATGCCTTGTTGGATTTTGGCAGGTGGGCTGATGAGGGGGTGTTTGATTTGTCCGAATGTGGCATTGGAAGCAAAAGCCAGGATCATACAAATCAGTACTTCAGGTATTTTGATGTGGATGGGCATAAGTCAGTAGAAGCTAAAAATAATATTGGTTTTGACCGAATCATCAGTTTTAAAGATAGGAAAGTTGTCGGCATGCATGAAACCTTTTACGACTATTGCCAACAAAAAAAGGAACCAACTTTCGTCGATCCCTTTTGTAGCGTGGGGGAGACTCGAACTCCCGACCTCAGGATTATGAATCCTGCGCTCTAACCGGCTGAGCTACCGCGCCATTGTATTGCTTACTTGCAAATCGGATGCAAAGATAAAAAAATCTGTTGCTATCAGGCAAGATAATTTTGAGAAATTCGTCAATTTTGTGACATAAATAATTCTTTTGATCCAAAAAACTGAATTTCATGGAAAAAACTACCCTTATCAATGATATTATCCGAAACAGGAGATCTGTTTTTCCACCGGTGTACAACGACCGCAAGATAGATCGGGAGATCATCGAACAAATCCTGGAGAATGCCAATTGGGCTCCTACCCATGCCATGACAGAACCCTGGCGATTCAAAGTTTTGCAGGGGGGAGCATTGCAGCGACTGAGTACTTATCTGGGCGAGTGGTATGTAGCCAATACGCCTGCTGATAAGTTTTCTGAGAAGAAACACGAAAAAATGCAGAAAAATCCGCTGCGTTCAGCTTGTGCCATCGCCATCGTGATGCAGAGAGATGAACAGGCTCGTGTGCCGGAATGGGAAGAGGTGGCAGCGGTTGCCTGTGCTGTTCAAAATATGCAGCTTACCTGCCACGCCTATGGCATCGGCTGTTTTTGGAGTTCTCCGAAAGCGGCGTTGGAAGCCTCTGAATTCCTGGGCTTACAGGAAGGGGAAAAGTGTTTGGGCTTCTTGTACATGGGTTACAGCGATGCGCCGCAAGTAGAAGGCAAGCGCGAGCCCATAGCTGAGAAAGTAGAGTGGCTGGAGGACTAGGTTTTTTTTGTTGGACAAACGATAAAATTGACCTAACTTTGCCCCCCTGAAATAAGACGCCTTAAATCAATCGTTTATTGATTCAGGGGTAACTAGATAAATTTCCAAGTTGTAAAATTTAAACTGTGCTTATGGGACAAACATTAATCCTTGCTATCCCGGTATTCGGTGTACTAGCCCTTTTGTTCACCGTCTGGAAATCTTCCTGGGTATCCAAGCAGGAAGTGGGAACAGAGTCAATGGCTGTAATTGCAAAGAGCATTGCAGAGGGAGCTATGGCTTTCTTGCGTGCCGAATATAAGATTCTCGCCATTTTTGTAGTAATTGCTGCCATTTTGTTGGGAATCAGTGGCAATACAGAAGATTCTTCTCCAATGATTGCGCTTTCGTTTATTGTTGGTGCTTTTTGTTCCGGTCTGGCCGGTTTCATAGGCATGCGCGTAGCAACCAAAGCCAATGTACGTACTACCAACGCTGCAAGAACAAGCCTGGGTACTGCCCTTGAAGTGGCTTTCGCAGGAGGATCTGTTATGGGTCTGGGTGTGGTTGGTCTGGGCGTTTTGGGTCTGGGCATACTATTTATTGTATATAGCAACATCTTCGGCGTAGATACTGTCGACAATGTAAATCGCGTGATTACCATCATCACAGGGTTTTCTTTCGGAGCTTCTTCTATTGCTCTTTTTGCTCGTGTGGGCGGTGGTATTTATACCAAAGCTGCGGACGTGGGAGCTGACCTGGTAGGGAAAGTGGAAGCAGGTATCCCTGAAGATCACCCGCTAAACCCGGCAACTATTGCCGATAACGTAGGTGACAACGTAGGTGACGTAGCAGGTATGGGAGCTGACCTTTTCGAATCTTACGTAGGTTCTATCATCGGTACGATGGTTCTGGGTGCGGCTTTCATCGGTATTACAGGTTTTGAATCGTCCAATGATTTCGGAGGCCTGAATGCTGTTTTATTGCCTTTGCTATTGGCAGGTATTGGTATTTTGACTTCTATCATAGGTACTTTCTTCGTTAAGGTTAAGGAAGGCGGTAACCCGCAAAAAGCTTTGAATACCGGTGAATTTTTGGCCGCAGGCCTGATGCTGGTAGCTACCTGGTTGGTAGTTAGCTGGATGCTTCCTGCTTCCTGGACTGCAGGAGAGACCGAGTATACCTCAATGGGTGTTTTCTGGGCAGTGATTTTTGGTTTGGCCGCAGGTTTGCTTATCGGTTTGATTACGGAGTTCTACACAGGAACAGGAACAAAACCGGTAAAAGGCATTGTTGACCAATCTCTTACAGGTTCTGCTACAAATATCATCGCAGGTTTGGGTGTGGGCATGCAATCTACTGCTATCCCCATCATCATCCTTGCTGCAGCGATTATCGGTGCTCACCACTTCGCAGGTCTTTACGGCATTGCGATTGCGGCGGTAGGTATGTTGTCCAACACAGGTATCCAATTGGCAGTTGATGCTTATGGTCCTGTTTCTGACAACGCAGGTGGTATTGCTGAGATGGCAGAATTGCCGAAAGAAGTAAGACAGCGTACAGACAAGCTGGATGCAGTAGGTAATACGACTGCTGCCATCGGTAAAGGTTTTGCAATCGGTTCTGCTGCACTCACAGCACTTGCTTTGTTTGCTGCTTTCATGACCGTTGCAGATATCAACAGCATTGATATTTCCAAGCCTTTGGTCATGGCAGGTTTGTTGATCGGTGGCATGCTTCCTTTCTTGTTTTCTTCTATGGCAATGGGTGCGGTTGGTCGTGCTGCGATGGATATGATCCAGGAGGTACGTCGCCAGTTCAATGCTATTCCGGAACTGAAAGCTGCTCTGGAAGCGATGCGCAGAAACGATGATGTGGACTTCGACAAGTGGTCAGAAGCAGATCAGCAAGCGTTCAATGCGGCTCATGGAAAAGCAGAATACAGCAAGTGTGTGGAAATTTCAACACAAGCTTCTATCCGCGAGATGATTGTTCCCGGTTTGTTGGCAGTAATCTCCCCTATTTTGGTAGGCTTTTTGGGTGGTGCCGAAATGTTGGGTGGCTTGTTGGCCGGGGTGACCGTTTCCGGTGTTTTGATGGCTATTTTCCAGTCCAATGCCGGTGGCGCATGGGATAATGCTAAGAAGATGTTCGAGGAAGGTGTAGACATTCAGGGACAGACTTACTACAAAAAATCTGAGCCACACAAAGCGGCTGTAGTGGGTGACACTGTGGGAGATCCATTCAAGGATACTTCCGGTCCTTCATTGAATATTTTGATCAAACTTATGACTGTAGTCGCATTGGTAATTGCTCCATTGTTGTAATTACATAGCAACTGCAATCTCTACAGCATACGCTCAGGGGCCTGGAAAATTTTCCAGGCCCCTGATTTTTTTACAGACTTAGTTCGTTGACTTCCAAATCACAGAAGAACCTTTTTCGTTAGAATCTTGTTAAAAGACGAAATCTGGCACGATTATCGTTACATTTTTTGCCTTATATAGGCTATCTTATGGAATTATTTGACATTCCAGTTTTGATTTAGTGAAAAACATGACAAAACTTATGAAGTTCAGAGTCCCGATATTCTTCTCCGTTCTCATGGTCGGACTGCTACTGGCAGCTTTTTTCCCAAAATCCGTCGATGATGACCAGAAGGAGGCCATATTGATGCGCAGCATACTTATGGCACTCAATCAGTATCACTACCAGCCCCAGGAGATCAATGACGATTTCTCGAAGAAGGTATTCGACTTGTACCTCACTCGTCTGGATTACTACAAAAGACTGATTACCCAGGAAGAGATCGATCGCCTCAAGCAATACGAGTTGCAATTGGATGATCAGGCCCTGAATGGCAGCTTCGAATTTTTTGACGCTTCGCTGGAAATTTATCGAAACGGTTTGGAAAGGGCGCGAGTTTATGCCAGAGAAATACTGGATCAGCCCTTTAACCTCGATGAAGAGGAAGACATCAACCTGGATTATGACAACCTGCCCTATCCCGCAGATGAAGCTGCGCTAAAAACTTATTGGGGCAAATACCTCAAATACCGCACCCTCACCAAAGTAGAAGACGAATTGGATGCCGCAAGCAAGAACAAGGTGGACGAACCAAAGAGTCTCGAAGAGATAGAATCCAAGGCAAGAGAAGATGAAAGGGAATTTTTCGAAGAATATTTCAGCCGTATGCTGAAAGTCAAGCGACTGGATATCCTGAGTTCTTTCTTCAATGCCATGACCAATGTGTACGATCCTCATTCTACCTACTTCCTGCCAAAGGACAAGGAAGAGTTCGACATGACTTTCTCCGGACGATATGAGGGGATTGGTGCCCGCCTGATGAATGAGGGCGACTATATCAAAATTACCGAAGTGATCGTTGGAGGTCCCGCCTGGAGAGGAGGAGAGTTGGAAGCAGATGACCTCATCATCAAGGTAACTCAGGAAAATGGCGACGAAACAGATATCACCGGGATGCTTTCCGACGAAGTCGTCACTTATATCAAAGGTCCCAAGGGAACGAAGGTGATCCTGACCGTCAAAAAAGTGGATGGCAGTTTGCAGGATATCAGCATCACTCGCGATGTGGTGGTACTGGAAGAAAAATATGCCAAGTCACTGGTGATTACCGATTCCATCGCCGGAGAAAAGATAGGATATTTGTTCCTGCCAAGCTTTTATGCCGATTTTGATGACGAAAGCGGCCGCTTTGCAGCTGCAGATGTCGCGGCAGAACTTGAAAAGCTAAAGGCTGAAAATGTGGATGGCATCGTGATGGACCTGCGCTTTAATGGTGGAGGTTCTCTGGAAGAGGTGGTGAAAATGGCCGGATTCTTTATCGAGACAGGCCCCATTGTACAAGCCAAATCTCGCGGAAGGGATTCAAGAGTATTCAAGGACAGTGACCCGGGGGTAGTATATGACGGCCCGCTGGCCATCATGGTTGACAATTACAGCGCTTCTGCTTCCGAAATTCTGGCAGCTGCAATGCAGGATTATCAGCGCGCAGTGATCGTCGGCAGCAAATCTACTTATGGCAAGGGAAGCGTACAGTTTTTCCTGGATCTGGATCGCCTGTACCGCGACAATGTGGACTTCAAACCGCTTGGCAACCTCAAAATTACTTTCCAGAAATACTACCGCATCAACGGTGGATCCGTTCAGTTAAAGGGAGTGGTTCCCGATGTAATCCTGCCCAATAATTACCATTATCTGGATCTTGGAGAAAAAGATTTTGAGTATGCACTGGATTGGACAGAAATCAATCCGTTGTCTTTCCAACCTGTGGAGCAGTTCAGTACAGATCATTTTTCGGCGCTAGCCGCGAAAAGCAAGGCAAGGGTAGACAACAATCCAACGTTCCAGTCTATCCTGGACAATGCAGCCCGTATTAAGGACCAGAGGGATGAAAGAGAAATTCCACTCAATCTGACTACTTATACAGATTGGCTGAAACAACGCGAGGAAGAGTCTAAGATGTACCGCGAATTGACCAACCGGGTGGTGCTGCCTGATGTAAAAAATCTGAAGGTTGATCTGTCGTCAATTACCGAAGATGAGGCCAAAAAAGCAAGAAATGAAGAGTGGATCAAATCTGTCAAAAAGGATATTTACATACAGGAAACGGTAAATATTCTGAAGGACATGATGGCTCCCAAGCAATAAAAAAGAATAATATCCAATTGCAAAAAGACCTTCTGAGTATATTTGGAAGGTCTTTTTGTTTACACAAATAAATTACGCTCGTGGATTTCCTTACCCTGGAAAATGTTTCAAAGTCCTACGGAGAAAAGATCTTGTTCGAAAATCTTAATCTCCAGATTAGCAAGGGACAAAAAATTGCGCTGGTTGCCAAAAATGGCAGTGGCAAGACGACCCTGCTCCGCGTAATCGCGGGTACTGAAGCCCCAGAGGGGGAAAACAGCAGCATCTTGCTGCGCAAGGGCATCCGCGTTGGATACTTGCCCCAGGAACCGGAATTTTACGAAACACATACCATCCTGGAAGCTGTTTTTGATAGCGACAATGAGATGATTCAGGCGATCAAAGCCTACGAGGAGGCCATGCTTTGGCCCGATAAGGGAGATTTGCTGCAGAAGGCCATGGCCACTATGGATGACCTGAAGGCATGGGATTTCGAGGCGAAAATCAGGGAAATACTCCAGAAGCTCAACATTACCCGCTTCGACCAACGGGTGAAGACGCTATCCGGAGGCCAGAGAAAGCGACTGGCACTGGCCAAACTGATCATTGATGAGCCGGAGTTCCTCATCCTGGATGAGCCTACCAACCACCTGGACCTGGATATGATAGAATGGCTGGAAGGCTACCTTCAGCAGCCGGGAATCACCTTGTTTATGGTGACACACGATCGGTATTTTCTGGAACGGGTCTGCAATCAGATCATAGAGCTTGACAACAAGCAGTTGTACCGCTATCAGGGCAATTACTCGGAGTATCTCGAAAAGAGAGCGCTAAGGCTGGAAAATGAAGCGCTGGAATACGAAAAGGATAAGAAATTGTTTGGCAAAGAGCTGGAATGGATCCGCCGTATGCCACAGGCGCGTACTACAAAGGCCAAATCCCGGGTAGATGCCTTTCAGGATATCAAGGAAAAAGTTGCAAACAAGCGGGTAGATCAGGAGATCCAGATCGAGATCAAAGGACAACGCCTGGGCAAGAAGATTCTGGAACTGCACAACATCAGCAAATCATACGGTGATCTGAAAATCCTGGAAGGGTTCTCCTACAAATTTCAGAAGCAGGAGCGTGTGGGAATCGTCGGTCCCAATGGTGTCGGAAAAAGTACCTTCCTCAAGCTATTGACGCAGGAAGAGCGTGTAGATTCGGGCAAGGTGGTAGCAGGAGAAAATACGGTCTTTGGCATTTATTCGCAGGAAGGACTCCAATTGCGGGAAGACCAGCGCGTGATCGAAGTAGTGCGGGATATCGCCGAATACATCCCCCTGGCTAAGGGCCAAAAACTGACTGCTCCCCAGGCTTTGGAGCGTTTTCTTTTTCCAAGAGCCCAACAGCAGGTATATGTATCGCAGTTGAGTGGAGGGGAACGCCGGCGCCTGTTTTTACTGACCGTGCTGATGCGCAATCCGAATTTTCTGATTCTCGATGAGCCTACGAACGACCTGGATATCGTCACTCTGAATATTCTGGAAGAATTTTTGCTGGAATATCCCGGTTGTATTCTGATCGTGTCGCACGACCGTTATTTCATTGACAAGATAGCTACGCACTTGTTTATTTTCGAAGGAAATGGGAAAATCCGCGACTTCAACGGCGATTATACGGAGTATCGCGAATGGCAGAAGGAACAGGAAAAGGAAAAACGAAAACAGGAAAAAGCTGAGCAGGCAAAGGTTGCAGCAGCAACCAAGGCCACTTCGGACGACAAACCTGGCCTGACTTACGAACAACGAAAGGAACTGGCCAAACTGGAAAAAGAAATCAGCAGACTGGAAGAGGAAAAAGCAAAACTTTCCGAACAGTTTAACGACGCCGACATCACTCCCGAGCGAATTACCAGCCTGTCAAAAGAATTGGCAGCACTCAATGAAAAGATCGAGGACCGGGAAATGAAGTGGATGAGTCTGGCAGACCAGGCTTGAGGCACTATTTTTTGAGTGCTTTAAGTTTTTCTTCCAGTTCTGATTCATCACCGGGTGAATAGCCGGAGTGTGAATAGACAATTTTACCAGATCCATCTACCAAATAGGATTGGGGAATGGTTTGGAAACCAAGTAATTGAAGGGAAAGGCTGTTGGCATCGGAAAGTATGGTGTATTCCCAGTTGTGGACTTCTGCCAGCGGTCTGACCTTTCCCAATTGGCGTTGGGTGTCTATCGAAATGGCCAATACTTCTACATCATAATCGCTTTGCCAGTCGGCATACATTTCGGCGATATTATCCAGCTCCGTAATGCAAGGCTTGCACCAGGTTGCAAAAAAGCTAAGGACAACCGGTTTGCCTTTGCCGACAAAATCTTGCAGCTGTACAGATTTCCCGTTGAGGTCCTTCAAAGCGATGTCGGGTACCATTTTTTGTGCGGAAAGCGCCGTAGTAAATAAGAAAGTATAGGTGAATAGAAGGGAAGTAAATAACTTCATCTGCAGGGTATTTGATAAATTTATGTCGAAAACCGATCAACATGCAAAATACGGCCAAAATTGCCATTCTTCACATTTTTATCATTTTCTTAACCTGGCCTTTGACAGCTCCTCTCCGGGCTCAGGAGCTTCCTGCGCCGGTGATTTCCGGAAACCTGCAGCTCAATGCCAATGTGTTTATCCGTGACAGTGTGATCGGGGCGGCTAATATTCCCCAATACGATCGCCAGCTTTTTGGAGCAGAATCCTGGTTGGACCTGAATTACAGCCATCGCGGGTTTGACTTTGGTCTGCGCTTTGATTTGTACAACAATTCCAACTTGCTGAATCCAAATGATTCTTACTCTGCAGAAGGGATCGGTCGCTGGTTTATCCAGAAGAAGATCGATAAACTCGGATTGGCCGTAGGTTACTTGTACGACCAGCTGGGCAGTGGCATTATTTTCCGGGCTTATGAAGAGCGGCCGCTGGCCATTGACAATGCCCTGATCGGGCTGAAATTGACCTATGCTCTGGGTGCCGACTGGGAAATCAAAGCCTTTACGGGGCGGCAAAAGCGGCTTTTTGATCGCTATGCGCCGGTGATCAAGGGATTCGGATTGGAAGGATTTGTCGCAGGTGGTGAAGGCGAAGATGCCTGGAGTATGGCACCGGGACTGGGCTTTGTCAATCGTACCTATGACGATGCGACCATGAACAACATCGTTTCCACGCTGAATACATATACCGCAGACGACATTTTTGTTCCGAAATACAATGCTTATGCCTTTACGGTTTACAATACGGTAAGTTCGGGACCTTTCAGCTGGTACCTGGAGGCAGCTTTCAAGAGCCGTGATATTTTGGTTGATCCCTTTGGGGAGTTTGAAACATCCGGCGGAGCCATCGTCGGCGAAAAGCTGATCCAGGAGGCGGGTTCGGTACTATATACGAGTTTGAGCTATGCAGCAAAGGGCCTGGGCATTACCCTGGAGGCCAAGCGTACCGGCTACTTTGATTTTCGTACCCGCCCGCAGGAGCAATTAAACCTGGGGATCATCAATTTTTTGCCTCCCCTGACACGCATCAATACCTATAGGCTGACTTCCCGATATGCGGCCAATACTCAGTTTATAGGAGAACTGGCTTTTCTTGCGGATCTGCGCTATTCTCTAAAGCGAAAGTGGTTTTTTGCACTCAGCTATTCCCAGATGACGGATCTTGACAATGCGCTGCTTTATCGCGAATGGCAGGGAAATGTACAGTACAAAAACGGCAGCAAATGGAGTCTGCTCGCCGGTTTACAAACTCAGGTGTACAATCAGGCAGTATTTGAATTCAAACCCGGCGTGCCCAATGTACAAACCCTGATCCCCTATGCTGACTTTTTGTATCGCTTTGACCGAAAGAAGTCTATTAGACTGGAAACTCAGGCAATGCTGGTAGGAGACGATGCAAAGGCCGGAGGCAAGCAAGACTATGGGAACTGGCTTTTTGGTCTTGCTGAATTTACCCTGGCTCCGCATTGGTCCTTTGCAGTGGCCGATATGTACAATGTACAACCGGGTGTTGCTGCTCCGATGGATGCAAATGGGGAGGGGTTGAAGATTCACTATCCCAGGGTAGATGTGTATTACAACTACAAGTCAAGCCGGCTTTCGCTGAGCTATATCAAGCAGGTAGCCGGGATCGTTTGCGCAGGTGGAATATGCCGCCTGGAACCGGCTTTCAGTGGTTTTCGTTTTACTTTAAACAGTTCTTTCTAATATGTTCCTGATGCGAAATACTATTTTTTTGGCCCTGGGCCTGACTACTTTGCTGCTGTCGGGTTGTACGGAAATACCACCTCTCGTGACACCGGCAGTTCCGCAGGAATCCTGTGAAAATCCCGATCCGACGAGGGTGAGTGGACAACAAACGCAGGTTTTGGTAGAAGAATTTACCGGAGTGCAGTGCGTCAATTGCCCGGCAGGGTCGCAGGCACTCGAAGAACTGGCAGCGATTCACGGCGAGCGATTGGTAGTGGTTTCCATTCACAGCGGTTTTTTTGCCGACCCCTATCCGGAAAGCAATTACGACTTTCAAACTCCCGAAGGCGACCAGCTTGCTTCGTTGCTTGGCAGTCCACTCGGTTATCCTACGGCAGTTATCAACCGCAGAAAATTTGCGGGAGAAAGCAGATTGCAGCTGGGGCGCAACAAATGGGCAGGTTATGTAGCGGAAGAATTGGCGCGCCCAAGAGTTGCTGCTCTGGATATCATCCCTTTGCTGGATTTCCAGACGCTGGATCTTGAGGTGCGGGTATCTGCATTTTTTGACGCCAGTCCGACGCTTCCGCTAAAAATCAGCCTTTTTATCACGGAAGATGGCATTGCCGACTGGCAAAAAACACCGGACGGGGATGTGCCGGATTATCTGCACAGGCATGTCTTTCGGACTGCGATAGGGCCTTACAATGGGAGTGAGATTAAGTCGGAAGCACTTGCAGGAAACGTGTATTGTGCGGAATTTAGCACAAAAATATCGCCGGATTGGAATCGCGACAAATTGTATCTGATTGCCATCCTGTCCCGTGCTGATGGCGATCTGGAAGTTTTGCAGGCAGGCGAACAGAAGATAATTCCTTAAAACAGGAATAAACAGTATCTTCGGGGCTGAATTTATATCGGATCATAAATCCGGCAAAAAAGAAAATATTTTGCAATGAAAGTTTCATTAAACTGGCTGAAAGATTACCTCGATATTGAATTGGATCCGGAAAAAGTTTCGGAAGTACTGACAGATATAGGCCTGGAAGTAGAAGGCGTGGAAGAAGTGGAAAATATAAGGGGAGGGTTGAAAAATATCGTTATCGGTTATGTTAAAACCTGTGCACCACATCCTGATTCTGACCATTTGTCTGTAACGACAGTGGACTTTGGTTCAGGTACCGATGCTCAGATCGTTTGCGGGGCATCCAATGTAGCTGCGGGTCAGAAAGTATTGGTTGCACCCATTGGAACTACCTTGTACACTCCTGAGGGGGAAACTTTTGAAATTTTGCGCAGGAAAATACGCAATATCTATTCTGAGGGCATGATCTGTTCGGAAGATGAAATTGGTCTGGGAAGTGACCATAGTGGCATTGTCGTATTGCCTGAAGATGCTCCTGTCGGTAAGCCGGCGCGTGAGTATTACAATATTTCCAGCGATTACGTTTATGAAATTGGGTTGACTCCCAACCGCTCAGATGCGACCAATCACATTGGTGTGGCCAGGGATTTGGCAGCTGCGCTAAAAATTAATTACGCACACAAGGGCAAACTTCACCTTCCTTCAGTAGAAGCTTTCAAGGTAGATGAGTTGAAGCATGAGGTAGAAGTTGTAGTAGAAAATGAAGATGCCTGTCCGCGGTATGCGGGAGTGGTACTTGAAAATGTGAAGATAGGTGAGTCCCCTGACTGGCTCAAACAAAGGTTGCAGGCAGTGGGTGTGCGTTCTATCAACAATGTGGTGGATATTACCAACTTTATCCTACACGAGTTGGGCCAGCCCCTGCATGCATTTGACCTGAATAAAATTGGAGGGAAAAAAGTAATTGTAAAAACACTGCCGGGCAATACCGAATTTATCTCCCTCGACGAAAATACCCGCAAATTGCATCAAGAAGACCTGATGATCTGCGATGGCAATTCCGCTCCCATGTGTATAGGAGGGGTATTTGGCGGTTTGGGAACGGGTGTTTCGGATGCGACCACCAGCATATTCCTGGAATCGGCTCATTTCAACCCTCTGTGGATACGTCGGACCAGTATGCGCCACAATTTGAGAACAGACGCTGCCAAAGTATTTGAAAAAGGCAGTGACCCCAATATTGCTGTATATGCATTGAAGCGAGCAGCCTTGTTGATGAAAGAACTCGCAGGGGCAAGCATCGCTTCCGAGATCACAGACTTGTATCCTCATCCGGTAGAGCCAAAAGTGGTTACGGTAGAATTCGAGCAGGTGCGTAACCTGATTGGGGCTGACATCAGTCGGGATACCATAGTCGATATTTTGGAGTCCATGGAAATGAAGATAGTTTCTGAAACTGCAGAAGCCATTTCGGTGGCTGTGCCTACCGACAAGGTAGATGTCACCCGTCCGGTGGACCTGATTGAGGAAATTTTGCGGATTTATGGTTTCAATAAGGTAGAAGTATCGAACCAAATCAAGACGGAAATTACCATCGGAGAATATCCCTCCAACGAAGACTTGATCAATACCGTTGCGGGTTTGCTGACATCCAACGGATTCTTCGAAATCATGGCGGTATCTCTGACCAAGTCGCAGTATTTCACCAATTTCGATACAGGAGTCGCACCTGAACAACTCATTCAAATCAACAATACTTCCAATGTACATCTGGACATCATGCGCCCCATGATGTTGTTCAGCGGCCTGGAGATGGTTGTGCACAACCAAAACCGTCAGCAATCGGATATCAAGGCCTTCGAATTTGGGAAATCCTATCTGTACAATGCAGACAAGAAAATAGTAGAAACCGGGCATTTGACCCTGTTTTTATCCGGTAACTACCGTGCTGAGAGCTGGCATCATGCCGGAGAGGGCAAGGTAGATTTTTATACCCTCAAGGCATTTGTTGAACGCATTCTTCATCGTTTGGGGGTCAATGATTATCAAAGCTCTCCTGCGGAAGCGCCTTATTTTGCTCAGGGCTTGCGTTATCACAGGGGAGACCAGCCCATTGTCCATTTTGGACAGGTTCAGCCGGCTATTGTCAAGGGTATGGAAATCAGAGAGGCGGTATATTTTGCGGAGTTTAATTGGGATAATCTTGCTAAGACCGCTAAAAAGCAAAAAACGACCTTCACGGAACTCAATAAATTCCCAAATGTTAGGCGAGATTTGGCATTGGTTATTGAAAATTCCATTAAATTTGAAGATATTGCTCTGATTTCACGAAAGATAGGTAAGAAGTTGCTTAAAGAAATCAACCTGTTTGATGTGTATGAAAATGAAAGCCAATTGGGTAAAGGAAAAAAATCCTACGCAGTAAGCTTTGTTTTCGAGGATCCATCCAAGACTTTACAGGACAAAGAGGTGGACAAAGTAATGAAAAAACTCATTGAGCAGTTTGAAAAGCAACTTGGAGCTGTGATCAGGCGTTAATTACAAGTAATAAGTTTTTTGCCTATGGATCTTATTGCCTTATCCGAAAACATAGAGGAAAAAATAAGGTTGCTGGTCGAAAAGCTCGAACAACTGACACTGGAAAACATTGCACTGAAACACGAAAAAGCGTTATTACAGCAGGAACTGAACAAGCAAACACATAATTTTAATCAATTAGAAGATAATTTTTTTTCCCGGAAGGATCAGGCTGGTGGGGAAAATTCGGAGTCGCCGAATGAGAAAGAGGAGTTGAAGCAGCAACTGGATCAATATATCAGTGAACTGGATAGGTGTATAGCGTGGCTGGAAAATGAATAAATTTGTATGGAGGATCAGGAGTTGAAAACCATTACCGTACATATCGCCGGAAAAACTTTTCCGATCCGAATTGAAGCGGCCGATGAACTCGCCATACGACAAATTGAAAAAGAGGTAAACGACAAAGTAAATCAATTACAGGTAACCTACAAAAACAAGGATAAACTCGACTATCTTTGCATGATTGCCCTGACTTATGCCGTTGACCTGCACAAATCAAACTCCGCACACACGCAAGCATCTGTTCTCGCTTCTCGACTCGCTTCCATAGACGATTTCCTGGACAAAGCCCTGTCCTGAGCCTCTTCTTCCCCGTTGCACGCTCCATCTTCTTGAAACGGATGGAATTTATTTTTTTAGTAAAACTTAAACTATGGATATAGGATTAATGATTGGAGCTATCGTTGCCGGCTTAGTCCTCGGTTTCGTAGTGGCTCAGGTTGTAAGCAAAAGAATACAGAATAAAAAACTGGAAGAAACCAACCTGAAGACCGATCTCGAAATCAAGGAAGCCCGACTGACAGCCAAGCGGATCATAGATGAAGCTGAACTACAGGCCAAACAATTTTTGTCAAATTCTGAAGCTAAGAACGAGTCCATCAAGCAAAGGAAGATTCAGGAAGCCAAAGAGCGATTTGCAAAGTTGAAATCCGAATTCGAAAGCCAAAAGTCAGCTCAAATGCTGGAACTTAAGGATCGCGAATTCGAAGTGAAAGCCCTCGAATCAGCTTTTTCTCAAAAGCAGGAGAAACTGCAGGAGCAGATAGATGCTGTTGAAAAACAAAAAGCAGATGTAGAAAATAAAAATGCTGAAATCGCAGCAATACGCGAAAACCTTGAAAAACAGCTGAAGATTTTAGCGAAGCGCAAAGAAGAGTTGGATCGTGCCAACGAAAAGCGCATCAAGGAATTGGAGACCATCTCCCGTATGTCAGAGCAGGAAGCCAAGGAGCAGCTGCTGGAAGCCGTGAAGGCAAAAGCAGAAACAGAGTCCATGGCCATGGTGAAAGAAACCATTGAACAGGCTAAGATTACGGCCAATAAAGAAGCTAAAAAGATAGTCATCCAAAGCATTCAGCGCATGTGCGCCGAATATACCATCGAGAATACCGTATCTGTATTTAACCTCGAGTCTGATGATCTCAAGGGGCAGATCATTGGTAGAGAGGGTCGCAATATCCGTGCTCTGGAAGCAGCTACCGGCGCAGAAATTGTAGTGGATGACACTCCGGAAGCCATCGTAATCTCCAGTTTCGATCCTATTCGACGGGAAGTTTGTCGCCTGGCTTTGAAAAAGCTGGTTGCTGATGGTCGTATCCATCCTGCGCGTATCGAAGAAGTGGTAGCGAAGACTCGCAAACAGTTGGATGAACAAATCATTGAAATTGGCGAGCGTACGGTTATCGACCTGGATTTGCACGGATTGGATCCATATTTGGTAAAAATGGTTGGGCGCATGCGTTTCCGTTCGTCCTACGGACAAAACCTGCTCAAACACTCGATTGAGACAGCACACCTTTGTGCCATTATGGCTGCAGAATTGGGGCTAAATGCCAAGCAGGTAAAACTGGCCAAGCGCGCAGGATTGCTTCACGATATTGGAAAAGTGGCAGAAGAGGAATCAGAATTGTCACACGCTATTTTGGGGATGAAGCTTTGTGAAAAGCACAAAGAAAATCCGATTATCTGCAATGCCGTAGGTGCACACCACGACGAGATCGAAATGAATAATATCATTTCCCCAATCGTTCAGGCTTGTGATGCCATTTCCGGTGCCCGTCCGGGTGCTCGCCGCGAGATTCTGGAAAGTTATCTGAAACGCATCGGCGAATTGGAAGAACTGGCCATGGGACACGATGGGGTACAGAAAGCTTATGCGATGCAGGCAGGACGAGAATTGCGTGTAATCGTAGAAAGTGAAAAAGTAACAGATCAGTATGCAGATGATTTATCCTTTATGATTTCTCAAAAGATTCAGGATGAAATGCAGTATCCGGGCCAGATCAAAGTGACGGTTATTCGTGAAAAACGTGCCGTTTCATTTGCCCGTTAATTGCGGATACTGATGATAAAAGCCCCTTACCAGAGTTTGTTTTGGTGAGGGGCTTTTTTAATTAAGTAAAGGCTGCAAAGTAAGTATCTGAATGGTATCAATTAAGGACTTTTCGACAGTCTTTAAGCTGCAACAGCATCTTCAATGGCCGTAATGATTTGTAAAGTAAATTCATAGATTGACTGCATATCTCCGACTTTGTCTTTTCCGGCAAAGAGGGCAAATTCACAGGTTTTAATGACCTCTACAACCTGCTCTACCAGAGCTTGATCTAGTGAGAGGCTGGTAATTTTTTCCCGGATATTATCTTTGGACAATTCGGAAAGAGGGATGCTCAATTTGTCGCCAATATAGCCCAGTAATGCTTTGGATAGTTCATCATAAAATTGGCGGCTATCCTGTTTGTCCAGCAAAATTCTAGCCTTTTCCAGCCGCTTCAGCGCTATCTTTCGGGCCTTCCTGCTTTTACGCAGTCCCGGATCTTCCTGCATAAGTTGTTGCTGCTTGCGAGAAACCACAAAGGCAGTTGCTACTCCTGCAAAGGGGAGTGCAAAGAGCAACCAAAAGCTTGCAGACCCCGGAAAATACTGTCCTACGGGTGACAAGTGCGTATCCAGGTGGAGGAAGTTGATATCCTTCCTGGTAGTTTGATCACTGCCACCCTGAGCATTTTGTATCACCACGGGTTTGGTACTTCCGGCGCGGATATCAAAGTTTACCGGCTTCATATCGATGCTGGTGTAAGTTCCGCTTTCCACATCGAAGTAGGAAAATTGAGGTTGCAAACTGTAGTTGCCTGCAACTCCGGGAAGTAGAAAATATTCAAAAACTTTTCGCGATACCAGGATGCCGGCAGATTCTGTTATGCTTTCTTCGATGATTTTAGGATCATACACTTCGAAAGTTTCAGGGAAATCCATTTTGGGGGCTCCCACTCGTTTGATATCGCCATCTCCTGTAATTTCTACTTTGAGGGAGATGGCATCATCTGTGCTGGCGTCTTTGATATTGGCACCTATCCGAAAATCGAATTTACCCACAGCACCTGTAAAGCCTACAGGAGCGGGTTGGGGTAAGGCTTTTACGGTAATCTCTTGTTTGTCGGTGAAAACATCCAGTCTTTGTATTTGGCGATTAAAGAAAAAGCTGTTGCTTCGTCCCGAGCGTTCTACGGCAATGCCCATTTGTATGGCCATTGGGTCGATTTCGAGGATGCCGGTTTTTTGGGGAAAAAGCACAGTGCGTTTGAGTATTTTGGTGGTGTATTGCACTCCGTCGATAACTTCCCTCATGACTCTTGCGTCGAAGCGCCTTACGTCTTCAGCATAAAACCCCTGGTATTCGGATTCTTCAAGAATATTGTAGCTTTCTACATCAATGGTGGTGTACAATTTGTAATCCAAAATGATCTGTTGTCCGACCCAAGCTTCCTGTATGCTGAGTTCTGCTCTGACAAACAAGCGTCGGTTGCTCTCTTCGCTGGCTTTTCCTTCTACTACTTCTATCGTCAGGGGGTTAGTTCGCATTTCTTTTCCTCCTACGACAATGGTGGCGCTTTCTATGGTAAATTTCCCTTGGTTTCGGGGTCTGAGTGTATAGCTATAGCTGATTTCCCTACTCATGGCACCATTAATCAGGGTGGTACTCATAGAACGGTTTGGGCCACCGGCCACTACAAAATCCTTGAATGAAGGAGCTTTGAAATTTTCTCCATCGCCGTTTTTAAGGGTAAAAGTGATATTGAAGTACCCGTTGAGGACTACCTGTCTGGCATCGGCATAAGCCTCAAAAGTGGCAGATTGAGCAAAGCTGATGGATGTTCCGGAGCTCAACAATATCATGAGTAACAAGAAGGGCCGTCCGGAAAAAACATTAGGGATGAAGCGTATTCTCTGATTCCGCATGGTTTACCATTCTTTTTTTGATTTGGTAGATTTTGCCTGACCTTTCTTTATCTTTTCCTGTACTTTTTTCTCTTCTTGCTCCATGATTTCAAGCAATTTGCGTGCTTCTTCTTTTGAAAGATCTTGTGGTTGAGCTTCGGCCTGGGAAGACTCCTGCTGTTCTTGTTGTTGTTCCTGATTTTGTTGCTGCTGCTGTTGTTGTTGGTTTTCGTCCTGTTCCTGTTGCTCCTGGTTTTGTTGTTGCTGCTGTTGTTGCTGCTGTTGCATCATTAATTTGCGTTGAGCGAGCGCCAGATTTTTTTTTGTTTCCAGGTCACCGGGATCCAATCTAAGTGCGTTTTTATAGGCATCTATGCTTTTGTCATACTGTTGTTGTTGAAAATGTGCATTGCCGAGGTTGTGGTAGGCTGCTGAGCGAGCCTGGTCATCGTTGGCTTGTCGGATGGCATTTTCGAATTGTCGGAGGGCCTCTTCGTATCTGCTTTGTTGGTAGATGGCATTTCCTAGGTTGAAATTACTCTGAGCGGT
>JALQTV010000220.1 GCA_023268675.1 Saprospiraceae bacterium
TGACATGGCAGGAATTGCCCTTCCAAAGGCCAGCGTCAGCATACCCCATACCGATTTCCAAACAGACGGCCCGGTGCTCATTACACATTGGGGACTCAGCGGCCCTGCCATACTCAAACTATCTGCATGGGCAGCCGTTGACCTCAACGCCTGTGGCTACCATTTTCCAGTCATCATCAACTGGCTGGGAAAAGAACCATCGGAGGTAGCATCACAATTGCAGGAATTCAAAACCGAACAGGGGAAGAAACTCGTCAAGAACCTGCAACCCTTTGACATCCCTTCTAGGTTCTGGAAAAAAATCACCGGTACCCTTCGTTTTAAAGAAGACCTGCAATGGGCAAACCTCACCAAAAATCAATTGCAGGATATCACCGCACAACTCACCGCAGCAGCTTTTCAAGTACACGGAAAAAGTACCTTTAAAGAAGAATTTGTCACTGCCGGTGGGGTCAACCTCCAGGAGATCAACTTCAAAACCTTCGAAAGTAAAAAAATAAAGGGGCTTTATTTCGCGGGGGAAGTACTCAACATAGATGCTCTTACCGGTGGGTTCAATTTTCAGGCTGCCTGGACAGGTGCCTGGATTGCCGCAACAGCCATCAGTTCGCAACCCTCCTAAGCCCCAGCAACCCAATAAAAGGACCAGGAGCCAGCAAATAAAACAGGTAAACAGGTAATTCCGGGCCGGAATACCTACTCAGCAAGTTGATACTTAGGATGGTTATTCCAAAACCAATAGCGGTAGCAAAGGTTAGTACCGAACCTTTGTATTCTGATGCTGCATTTCTTGCCATCAAAGCAGAGAATTGGGGTGAATCGCCCACCACTGCAAATCCCCAGATCAACATGAAAAGCAAAAATGCCCCCTCTGACCACTGAAATGCCCAGGGTGACAGCAAACAACATATTCCTGAAATCCACATCATTCCGGCGGCAACCCGTTTGCTGCCACTCCTCAAAGAAAGATGTCCACCTACCACACAGGCAATGGCACCGATGCCAATGACCGCAAAGCTTTGCAATGAGATACCCGGACTGTTGCCAAACCTGGTTTGCAACCACAAGGGTAAGAAAGTCCAAAAAGCATACAGTTCCCACATGTGGCCAAAATATCCCAACGCTGCTCCACTTACAGATGGATTGCGAAAAGCGATCTTTAGCGCCCGGAGATCAGGCACAAGGGCTTTTTTTCGGTAAGGTCCGTCAGGAACCAATAATGACACCGCCAATCCTCCAAACAAGGATAGGATCGAAGTCAGCAGCATCACCCTCTGCCAGGGAAGTTCGGCCAATAGAAATCTTGAAAGATGAGGGAAAGCCGTCCCCAATACAAGCGCACCGACCAGATAGCCCAAAGCCTTTCCCAATCCACCCTGGTACCAATCTGCCGCTATTTTCATCCCTACCGGATAGATTCCGGCCAGGCAAAACCCCGTCAAAAACCGAAACAACAGCAAGTCTTCGTAAGCAATTCCGGGCAGCAAGACTGCCGCATTGAACAAAGCTCCGAAAAGACTGCAGAGTCCAAAAACCCTGGAAGGTCGAAATCTGTCAGCGATCAGGAAAAAAGCGAAAACAAGGGTCCCAAATATGAAACCCAACTGTACCGATGCGGTGATACTTGCCAAGGCATCAGGAGGAAGCTCCAGTACGAGCGTAAGTTCACCCAATACAGCATTGCCTGCAAACCAGACAGATACCCCTGCAAATTGTGCAAACACGATCAGCGGTAAAATGCGTCGGGGAACAATTGCCGGAGCTTCCTCCATGATCAATAATTTTGTTCAAAAGCCTCCAGAGCTGGGTATTTGGTGGATCTGCCTCGATGTGTATTCGCTCCTTTTTTACCGGATGCTCGAAATCAAGCGAGCGGCAATGAAGGCAGATAGAGCCATCCGGAATCGCCTGTGCAGCCCCGTACTTCACATCTCCTTTGATAGGCCAGCCCATTTTTGATAGTTGTACCCGAATCTGATGCGGCCTTCCCGTGAGCGGATGCACCTCCAGCAGGTGGTTGTGTCCGATTTGAGCGATCAACTCGTATTCCAGTTCCGACAACTTGGCATCTGCTGTTCGCCTGCCGGGGCGGTCGTAGGCCTTTGCCAGATTCCGGGTTTTATCTTTCAAGAGATAGTGCTTCAAGGTACCCTTGAGTGGATCGGGACGATCTGAAGTGATGGCGAAATAAGTCTTATCTACCTGGCGGTTTTTGAACAATTCGTTCATCCGGGTAAGTGCCTTACTCGTTCTTGCAAAAACAACCACTCCGCTTACAGGGCGGTCGAGTCGGTGGATCACTCCCAGAAATACATCTCCCGGTTTTTTGTACCTAAGCTTGATATATTCCTTTACCCACTCACTCAGCGGCTGGTCTCCCGTTTCATCACCTTGAACCAACCAACCTGCGGGCTTGTTAACAGCAATCAGATGATTATCTTCGTAAATTATTTGCATGACAGACAAATGCTTTGGTTTGCTAAGCTACAAATTTGTTAAACAATTCGTTCCTACACATGAAACTATCTCTTGGATTCTCTCCCTGCCCCAACGACACTTTCATTTTCGATGCAATGATACATGGAAAAATTGATACAGAAGGACTTGAATTTGATGTATTGCTCGAGGATGTGGAAGCGCTCAATGAAATGGCCATCAAAGAGAAACTTGATATTACCAAACTTAGCTACCATGCCTTTGCCTGGGTTCATGAAAAATATACCCTGCTGGATTCGGGCAGCGCCCTTGGCGAAAATTGCGGTCCACTGCTGATTGCCAGAGAAAACTTTGCGCCGGAACAAGTTAAAGACCTGAAAATTGCCATCCCTGGTCAATATACTACCGCCCATTTCCTTTTCAAACTCGCTTTCCCCGATGCCACCCATACCCAAAGTATGATTTTCTCTGATATTGAAAAAGCGATACTCGACGGGCAGGTTGATGCTGGTGTCATCATCCACGAAAACCGCTTCACCTATGCTTCAAAGGGGCTTAAAAAGATTGTGGATTTGGGCGAATACTGGGAACAAAAAACCGGAATGCCCATCCCTTTGGGGGGAATTGCCGTTAAAAAATCACTGCCTGAAACCCTACAACACAAGGTAAACCGGGTCATGCAACGAAGTGTCCGGTACGCATTTGATCATCCGGAAGAAAGTCACAACTTCGTTTGCAGTCATGCACAGGAAATGTCTCCGGAAGTTCAGCAACAGCACATCAATCTTTATGTCAATCATTATACCCTTGACCTGGAGGAAAAGGGCAAAGCAGCCATTCGCTACCTATACCAACTGGCAACCGACAAAGGAATCATGCCACCTCTTAAGACAAGCATCTTCCTTCAATAATGTTTAAAATATTGATTTTCGTTTTTTTTGGCTCTCAGCCAAAAACTGTATCAGCAGATCAGGGGTTTTATTATTTTTGTCGGGCTTAACCAATATGTTTACCAAAATCCAACTATCATGATCATTGGAGTACCCAAAGAAATAAAAACAAACGAAAACAGAGTGGCCCTCACGCCTGCTGGAGCACTGGAACTGACCAAGCGAGGACATAAGATTTATGTTCAATCCACTGCTGGCATTGGAAGCGGTTTCTCTGATGAGGACTACATCGAAGCAGGTGCTGAAATTCTTCCGGAAATTGGCGATGTATATGCTATCGCAGAAATGATCATGAAGGTTAAGGAACCTATTGAGCCTGAATACAAACTCATCAAAAAAGATCAGTTGGTATTTACCTATTTTCACTTTGCCTCTTACGAGCCTCTCACCAATGCCATGATAGAAAGCGGTGCAGTTTGTCTGGCCTATGAAACGGTAGAACTACCAGATCGCTCCCTGCCTTTGCTAATCCCTATGTCCGAAGTTGCCGGACGCATGGCCATTCAGGAAGGAGCGAAATACCTGGAAAAACCCATGAAGGGATTGGGCATCCTCTTGGGTGGTGTACCCGGTGTAGCTCCCGCAAAAGTACTTGTATTGGGAGGTGGAATTGTAGGCACACAGGCAGCAAAAATGGCTGCAGGATTGGGTGCACAAGTCACGCTGCTGGATGTCAATCTGCCCAGGCTCCGGTATTTGGCAGACGTCATGCCACCAAATGTTACTACCCTTTATTCCAATGAATACAACATCCGCAAGCTGATTGCTACTTCTGATCTGATTGTTGGTGCGGTGTTGATCCCGGGAGCAAAAGCGCCCAAACTCATCACTCGTGATATGTTGAAAGAAATGCGTCCGGGTACTGTTTTGGTCGATGTGGCGGTAGATCAGGGCGGTTGTATAGAAACCTGTACTCCGACAACTCACGAAGATCCCATTTTCATCATTGACGATATTGTACATTATTGTGTAGCCAATATGCCGGGTGCAGTGCCTTATACTTCTACCATTGCCTTGACCAATGCCACCCTTCCTTATGCCATACAACTGGCCAACAAAGGCTGGCAGCAGGCTTGTAAGGACGATAAAGCGCTCAAACTCGGACTGAATGTAGTCAATGGGAAGGTAGTTTACAAAGGCGTAGCAGATGCTTTCGGTTTGCCTTATGACAGTGTAGAGGGAGTCTTGTAAGCAAGACCTGAACCTTTTTCAATTAAAAAGCCCGGGAGAATCATACCTCCCGGGCTTTTTGTTTGAAATCCAATTGTCGTTTTAATTCAACACGATCATCTTCCTGGTTTCTGTAAAATCACCGGCTGACAGCGTGTAATAATACATCCCGCTATTCGACATAAACGGTTCCCTGTTTATGCTGATTTCATGGTATCCTTCCCTAAAATAGCCTTTCTGCTGCCAAACAGTTTTTCCAGTCAAATCACTGATGCTTAGCACCACTTCACTTGCTTCAGACAGGGAAAAGCCAAAGCTGGTTTCCTGACTGAAAGGATTGGGGCTATTTTGATACAGCTCAACAAACCTTGATTGGTCGCTA
>JALQTV010000221.1 GCA_023268675.1 Saprospiraceae bacterium
CGTATCCCAGTTTCGGATAATATCTGGCGGGGTATAGCTCACTTCCTGATCTCCTTCCAAACCTGAATCATAACACAAAGCAGGAATAGCACTATTGAAGCACCCTTCGTGGTAAGCATATACCCACACTTTATCACTTCCCTTGTTGGTAAAAGAAACTGCCTGAGCGCTGGTCTGTGCCAAGCTATGGACTACAAAAATCCAAAAGCTCATAAAAATTAAGAAGAACCTTTTTAGTAACATGAGCCAAATTTTTAATTAAAGAATCGAATTTCTACCTGTGAAATTGCTTAATCGTAAATACCGGAAAATCCATATACAGTCCCAGATTGATCCGATGGGTGTTCTCATAAGCCTCCCCCAACTGTCTCCCATCTGCCTGAAACGACATGCTCAGACCTATGCTTGCCGGGATATTCTTTATACCCAAAAAATATCCCAGACCCGGAGAAACCATAGATTCCAGCTGTATTTGTTCGTTAAACGACCCTTTTCCCTCTGCCCCTAAGTCATTGACTAACAAAGAAAATGGAGCACCAACATCAATTACCTGCAAAAAAAATCCATGTGACCATCCTTTATTTCCCAAAATGAACCCGGGACCCGCCAACAAACCAGTGGAAAGGTGTAAACCTGCTCCTGGATTATTTTCTGCCGATAAAATAGATTCATATCCCACAGCAGCACCCAGATAAGCCATCAATAGTAAAGTCCCCCTTTTCTTTCTAAGAGCCTGATAATTGGTATGGGGAATGTATAAGGAGGTAAGCGTACGGTTGAAGGATTCCGGCTCAGCCTGCACAGCCAGATGAAGCAGCATCAACAACACAGGATGATCGTCCATACCTAGCAAAGCGGCCATGTCAACCAACACAGTAGCTGCATTATCACCCTTTAGTTTGAAATTCACCTCGAAATCTGCTATCAGCTCCAACAGGGAGGCTACTTCCAATGCTTCAGAAGGGGTAAGCCCTCCTTTACCCCAGGAAATCAGTGCCCTGACAAAATCGTTGCGGGAAATTTCGGGCTGACCAGTCTGATAAACCCCTAATAAGAAGCTTTCCAAATGAGCCCAGCCTTCAAAATAATTACTGACATATTCGGGTCGATCCACACCATCCCCTTCCAGAGACTTCCATCGCATAAAAGCATCCGCTATCTCCTTCTCCTCCAGCCAATCTAATGCTCCGGAAGAAGGTAAAACTCCCTCTGTAAAACCAGCTGCTTTATTGACCATAAAGGCATGCTCCCAAACATCAGCACTATTGCCATGGTAGGAAATATTTAACCAGGAAGCAGGCCTGTCAAAATACTGCAACCGATTTTGAATCACAACACTTAAGTCGTATTGTGCCCGGTTAATCTCACCTACATCATGCAAAGCAGTGAGGACGTTAAATCCAAACGATTCCAGGTCACTCCTCAAACCCCGGTGCAAATGGTGTAAAAAAAGAGAAGATGCCTGATTGCTGTTGTAATTTTCAAGTAACCCTGAGACGGAGGGGAACAGATCGTCAAACAGCGTATCGACACTTTTGAATCGATGCAATTCTTTTTCCAGATAGTGTACGGCGAGGTCTATGGCTTCTTCTTCAATGACCTTGTCCAATAATTCAACAGCCATTCCTCCCAAACCTGCAGCTGAATTTTCTGTGGCTTTTGGCAAAGAGGTACCCCTAGACACTCCTTCCTGCTTGATTGAAGCAATTACATCTTGTAATTTTTGATTAAAATCTCCATTCTCTGCACTTAGCTGGTCCCAAATATCTAATTCCCGATCTACTACATCAACCAGATAGTAATTGCCCTCTTGTAAGGTATCCAATACACTCCGAACCCCTTTCCTGTCAAGAGCAGAGTCCGGGCGAGTACCCAAAAAAAGAAAGCGGTGTACCTGCTGTGTATTCCTATAGGTTTGATCAGATACCCCTACTTCCAAAGCGCTCCAATCAGGGTGTTGTAATATCAATATTTCTTCAATGCTCAAATCCTGAGCACTTATAAGGGTACACATTGTTAAAATTACAGCAGTAATTGTTATCTTAAGCATAGCCGATTTTTTGCTTACTCAAGATATTTGTCAAAATGTCTATTATCAGATTTTCCAGCGAATTTCTAACTGGACACAAACCCGACATTTTTATATAATAAATTGAAAATGAAATATTTAAATTCCTCAATAAGCAATACTGTCTTACCCTGGCTTTCCTTGGTCTCACTATTGTACTTACCCTCTCTCGTCTGTGCACAAGTGCCTGAAACCGATTGTGAGGAGGTACTCAACAGCCTTGAACCCCAGGTAAAGCAAGCAGACTCTCTCATCGTCAGGATATCCGAACTGATGCGAACCAACGACTCGACTACCACCTGCCTCTTAGCTTATTATTCCGATAATTACGTAGGTGAAGGCAAGGAGAAAACGTCCCAGTATTATTACAATCTCCTGGCTAACCGATTTTATCGCAAAAGGCAGCTGGACTCCTCACGTTATTACTTGGCCGCAGCCCTTCGCTGCGACAGTATCCTCGGTGACTCTTTCTTACTCTCTACCGATATCGGCATCCAGGCCAATATCTTGCTAAGTGAAGGAAAACTGGATGAGGCGATCTCAAAATATCAACTATCTCTCCAACTGCTCGACAAAGAAGCCAAACCTACCAATGCTTCCGCCATGTACAGCAATATAGGGGTAGCCTATCTTAAAAAGAATTTCTATGAAAGTGCCCTGCAAAACTTTACCCGTGCCCTTGAATTCGACAGGAAACGATCCAATGTATATGCCGTGGAAAGTGGTCTGATCCTGAAAGTGAATATTGGAATTGTTTTGAAAAATCAGAAAAAATACTCAGAAGCCATCACCAATCTGAAAAACCTGGCAGATACTCTAACTGAAAATAATATCCAAAATGACTATATAGCTTTACTGATCAACGCCAATTTAGCCAGCTGTTACATAGCCGTCGATAGCCTGGATAAGGCAGAAATACACCAAAATCTGGCAGAAAAAATTGTAGCTGAGTCCTCCTTCAATCCGGTAACCGTTTACTCTAACCGCATTAACCTGTCCTACCACCAGGGAAATGCAACAAAAATGAAGGAATACATGGATAAAATGGCTGATATCTTTCAACAATACAATGAACCCTTCGATGCAGAATACCTGACAGATATGGGCAATTATTTATCCCTCACGGGAAAAGCATCGAAAGCAACTGAACAGTGGGAATCGGCACTCAAACTTCTGGAACAGGATAGCCTCTCTACTCTAAAGTTAGATTTACTGCAATCACTTGGACAAACCTACCAGGAAGCAGGAATGGCACCAAAAGCAGCTGATTTTTTTAGCGAAGCGCTGAACCACCAAAAACGCATGTTTGAAAAAAATCGCGTGACAGCCATCAACGATATGCTGACAGTCTATGAGGTGCAAAATTACCAGAACCGACTCGAACGCAACAAAATAGAAAGAGCACTCCTGCTCAGTCAGCGAAAATCCGACCAACTTAGCCTTGGACTGGCAACCGCAACCATCCTTTTGCTACTCACAGGCTTTGCTTTCTACCGACGCAATTCCAGGCTTCGCCAAAAAAACCTACAGGCAGAAAGAGATTTTCTACAAAAACAACAAAAGCAAAAAGAACGGGAACTCGAATTTCAAAAACAACAATTGCTCAACAGAAACCTTCAGATCGCCAAAATCAAAAGAAACGTCCTCCAATTATCCGAACGTGATTTTTCCGATAAAAAATTTTTCCAGCGAAAGCTGCAACTGGCCATGAATGAAGATATCCCGGGAGACTTCTTTTTCAAAGACTTTAATCTGTTTTATCCCGGCTTCGCCAAAAAACTAACGCTCAAATTTCCGGAAATCTCCAACAGACAACTCCAATATTGCATACTCATCGCACTGGGGCTCTCCAACAGCGAAATAGCAGACATCTTGTTTGTTTCTGAGGGAGCGGTGGAAAAATCCCGGGCAAGAATGGCAGAAAAATTAGGTATTCCAAAAACAGCCAACCTTACACCCCAACTCCGGAATGTCCTGCTTAGCAGTGATTAGAAACTATCTCAACATCTTGTTTTGGTGGCCCACAATAGTCGGCCAACTGATACATATACCTTAATTGGGACTATTTTTCTAAAAAAATGAAAAAAGTTGTGCTTTTCCCCAACCTGATGCGAATAATTACCTGATCGCATTTGCCGCTATCTCTTTATTTTTAGAAGTACCTCAATATTTTATGACATCAAAAACTACCGATTCCAGAAAAGCACTCCAACAAAAGTTTGTCCAACTCATAGAACAAAACCAGGGAATTATCTACAAAGTTGCCCATGCTTATTGTAAAGACCCTGAGGATCAAAAAGATCTGGCTCAGGAAATTATCCTGCAACTTTGGAAAAGCTTTGAAAATTATAGCCCGGAATTCAAATTCTCTACCTGGATGTATCGCATCTGCCTGAATGTAAGCATTTCCCATCTGCGAAAAAAAAAGGTGAGAGACAAACATCAAGCTTCTCAAGACTTTCGACGTGCCATCATCCACCGCGAATCTTCCGAACCCATGGAGCAGGAAATCAAATGCCTCCAACAATTTGTACAACAACAAAAAGAAATTGACAAGGCACTTTTACTCCTTTTTCTGGATGGAAACAGCTATGCTGAAATAGCTTCCATACTCGACGTTTCTACAAGCAACGTAGGAACAAAAATGAGCCGACTCAAAGAAAAATTAAAAATTTACCTCAAAACTTGCAACTAATGAAAGAAATGGAAAATTTCCAACAACTATGGCAACAGCATGAAACAGCTATCCGCCAACAATGGCAAATCAATGCAAACTTGCTGCAAAAGGTAAACATCGATAAGGTCGAAAGAAAAATCAAATCGCTGGTACAGACCAAAGCCT
>JALQTV010000222.1 GCA_023268675.1 Saprospiraceae bacterium
ATCAGATTCATCTCTAAGTGTGCTGATTCCTTCGATTTTCTTTTCATTAACCAATTCGGCAATTTTGGATACCAGATTGGCTTTGTTGACCTGATATGGAATTTCCGTAATTACGATGGTTTCTCTGCCGTTTTTTTCAGTTTGGATTTCTGCTTTGCCCCTTACAACTACCTTGCCTCTTCCGGTGGCATAAGCCTCCTTCACACCAGCTGTACCCAGGATGATTCCACCCGTAGGGAAATCAGGTGCTTTAATAAACTCCATCAACTCCTCAAGAGTGGTATCAGGATTGGCGAGTGTTGCGATGATTCCATCTACTACTTCCACGAGATTATGTGGAAGCATATTGGTAGCCATACCAACTGCAATTCCCGAAGCTCCATTAACCAATAAATTTGGCAATCTGGCAGGTAAAACAGTGGGTTCTGAAAGAGAGTCATCGAAATTGAGTGCGAAATCGACTGTATCTTTGTTGATATCTGCCAACATCTCCTCGCTAATCCGCTGCAACCTCGCTTCAGTATACCTCATGGCTGCCGGGCTGTCTCCATCCATCGAGCCAAAGTTACCCTGACCGTCCACCAAAGGATAACGTAGGGACCAACTTTGTGCCAGGCGAACCATCGCATCATACACGGACGAGTCACCATGAGGGTGGTATTTACCCAAGACTTCCCCTACAATTCTGGCTGACTTTTTGTGTGACTTATTGTATTGCAAACCCAGTTCAAGCATTCCGTACAAAACTCGTCTGTGTACAGGTTTGAGTCCATCTCTTACATCAGGAAGTGCCCTGGATACTATCACCGACATAGAATAGTCGATGTAGGCAGATTTCATTTCCTCCTCAATATTGATTGGAATGATTCTTTGGTTGGACATGCAGTGATTTTATGTTAAATTATTTCGGTTGTGTACCGTTTTGAAGGGCAAAAATAATAAATTTTTTCTGCTCCTGACTACTAAATATTCCGGTGCTTTTGGTCAACCCCCAGGCAGTTTGATTGTTTGAGTTCAATAATTTTAGCATCTTTCGGACTTGAAAAAAGACAAGCATGGAAATTAAACCCTACCAGGACGATACAAGTGGAAAAAAATCCCAGGTATCAAAAATGTTCAATAATATTGCTCCCTATTATGACTTTCTAAACAGACTGCTCTCCCTTGGGATTGATACAATATGGCGAAAAAAAGCAATCCGGCAACTTCAAGGAGACCCCATTCCCCAGGTAATCCTTGATGTAGCTACCGGTACAGCTGACCTGGCGTTGGAAATAAACAAACAACTGCATCCCCACAGCATCACAGGCGTAGATATAGCCAATGATATGCTGGAAATTGGCAGAAAAAAAATAGCAAAACAGCATTTGAGCGAAGTCATTCGGCTACAGTTGGGTGATTCAGAACAATTGGCATTTGAAGACAACCACTTTGATGCCATCACCGTAGCTTTTGGGGTGAGAAACTTCGAGAATTTATCCAAAGGACTGGAAGAAATGCGACGTGTATTAAAACCTGGTGGCAAAATGGTAGTCCTTGAATTTTCAAAGCCCCGCATTTTTCCTTTCAAGCAACTTTATCATTTCTACTTCAAGAATATACTGCCCTTTATAGGCAAATTCACTTCCAAAGACCCTAAGGCATATCAATATCTTTACGAGTCCGTGCAATCTTTTCCCGATGGAGATCGTTTCACAGAAATCTTAAAGAATATAGGATTTAAATCTAACAAATGCATACCACTAAGTTTGGGGATCTGCTCCATCTACGTAGCAGAAAAATAATAGGGACTATTTTTTTGGCGGTAGCCTTGACAACAACCCTATCGGGACAGCGCTATGGCGGAACGAATTACAATTTTCAGGGCTTTCAGCGCAAGCCTTACTACTTTGGAATAACACTGGGCTACAATACTTCCACATTCAAGCCATTCAGATCCAAAGAATTTTTGATGCGAGACTCTATAAAGGTAGTGGAAGGGCTGAATGGCCCAGGTTTCAACTTGGGTATTGTAACCAATTTAAAGGTAGGACAGTATTTTGATTTCAGGTTGCTGCCTACCCTTTCCTTTGCGGAGAGAAACATTGAATACAGCAAAGATTTGAGATCCGGGGTGTTTGCTCAGAGGAAAGTTGAATCCGTCTTTGTAGAACTGCCATTTCAGGTTCGGTACAAATCGGCGCCATTCAATGATCAACGCTGGTTTGTTTTGCTTGGCGTTAAATACGGTTTTGATGTAGCTTCAGATTCCAGAACCCGACAAGCAGCTTCACTCGTACGAATTGCACCCAATGAATTTTCCCTCGAATACGGTGCAGGAATGCAATTTTTCTTCCCTTATTTCATTTTCTCTCCTGAAATCAAAATTTCTCATGGTCTCGGCAATACGCTGATCTACAACCCCAATTTGGAGGAATCAACTATCCTGGAAAAAATTCTCTCAAGAGCATTTACCATCTCGCTTCATTTTGAAGGATAAGCGATTCTGTATAGGAAACCAATTCCGGGAAGAAGTCTTTGAACAATTGCTGCAAATTTGGTTCTTCATTTTTCAATGTCAAAACTGCTCCGCTTATCCATTCCGGTTTGCTAACTCTTTTTCCCAGATAAAAAAAGGTTTTCTCTAATCCGTGATAATATTGATAGTGCCAGAGCCAGTCATCTGCTACCATGGCTTTCATGCGGCTCCTGATGCCTTCAGGCATTATTTCCTCATGGCCCAGGTAGATTTGATAAGCTTCATCAATGAATTCCCGAAGAGACAATGCCGTCTGATGTTGCCAGTTGCTTGCGAGAAGGTAATCGAAATATATATCCAATAAAACGCCCGAATATTTACGGTGCTTTGAGTGCAAGCGTTTGGTACCTTCTAAAATTAAGGGATGGCTATCTGTAAAAGAATCAATGCTTCTGTGCAACATGATTCCCTCCACTACCTCATCCGGTATTTTGTACAAATCTCGATTTTTCACAAAATCACCCAAAAAATTACCTACGAGATAAGATGGTTTTCTGAATGACAGATAAGCGTGTACCAGGTAATTCATTGCATCAATTATTTTCCCGATTTGCCGGAATGATCGTCTTTGATAAAGTTAAAATTAAAATCTATCTTTGCCCCGTTTTTCAACTTAAAGAACCTTTACATGGGCCTAAAATGTGGAATTGTCGGCTTGCCGAACGTCGGAAAATCAACCTTATTTAATGCATTAACCTCCGCCAAGGCGCTGGCTGCTAACTACCCTTTTGCCACCAAAGATCCTAATCTCGGGGTGATCACAGTACCCGATCCCAGACTCGATAAATTGGTTAGTCTCGTAAGTCCACAAAAAACCATTCCTACAACCATTGAAATCCTCGACATAGCCGGCTTGATCAAAGGAGCTTCTCAAGGAGAGGGTCTAGGGAATAAATTTTTAGGACACATACGTGAAGTTGATGCAATTGCTCATGTTGTACGATGCTTCGACGATGACAATGTGGTACACGTGGATGGCGACGTCAATCCTGTTCGGGATAAAGAAATCATCGATACAGAGTTGCTGCTGAAAGACCTGGAGACAGTTGAAAAGAGACTTGACAAGCAGAAAAAAGCTGCCAAAAGTGGCGAGAAAGACGCCGTCCGAGCTGTGGCCTGCGTAGAAAAGATTAAAGCTCATATCGAATCAGGCGCACTTGCCCGAACGCTCGAACTTGAAGGTGAAGAGAAGGAAATTTTGGATGATTTGATGTTGCTCACTGCAAAACCAGTCCTGTATGTGTGTAATGTGGATGAAAATGCAATTGAATCAGGGAACGAGCACACCCGAGCGTTTCAGGAGTCAATCGCAAGTGAAAACGCAGAAGTAATTACCATTTGTGCAGGCATCGAAGCTGAAATTGCAGATCTTGACACAAAGGAAGAACGAATGGAATACCTTGAGGCAATGGGCCTGAGCGAACCGGGCGTTAATAAGGTAATTAGAGCTTCGTATAACTTGCTCAGATTGATAACCTATTTCACCGCAGGTGAGAAAGAAGTTCGTGCCTGGACCATCACGGAAGGTACCAAAGCCCCTCAAGCTGCCGGGGTAATTCATTCAGATTTTGAAAAAGGGTTTATCAGAGCCGAGGTTATTAAATATGCCGATTTCATCCAGTTCGGTTCAGAGTCTGCTGTAAAAGAAGCCGGAAAAATGGGCGTCGAAGGAAAAGAATACGTCGTCGGTGATGGAGACATCATGCATTTCCGCTTCAATGTCTGATCTCCGCTATTTTTTGGTTTACAAGCCCTTCGGGTGCCTCTCACAGTTTACACGAGAAATGCCGGAACACCAAACCCTGGCAGATCTGTTTCATTTCCCTTCTGATGTATATCCGGTAGGAAGACTGGATGCTGATAGTGAGGGACTCCTGCTGCTTACGAATGATAAGACTTTGAATGATAAATTACTGAATCCTGTCAATAAGCACTGGCGAACCTACCTGGTGCAAGTCGAGGGAGTACCTTCCACTTCAGCGCTAGTACCTATTGAGAAAGGAGTAAAAATTAAAATCCGTAAAAAAGAACACCTTTGCCTTCCGGCAAAAATCAACATAATCCCCGAACCTGACAACTTACCGGAAAGGTTTCCCCCTGTAAGGTTTAGGCAAAACATTCCCACAAGCTGGGTCAAATTATCCTTGCAAGAAGGCAAAAACAGGCAAGTAAGAAAAATGATGGCAGCCGTGGGATTTCCTGTACTGAGATTGGTGAGATTTTCTATAGAAAATCTTCATCTCACCAAACAGGAATCTGGTCGAGTGGAGGAAATAAAAGGAAGTGAGTTGTACAAAAAACTGAAGATTCTGAACTAAAAACAATTTAGTTCAGAATCTTCAATCAAGTGCTTTAGTTTTCCTTTATCACAGGGCTTTTAACCCC
>JALQTV010000223.1 GCA_023268675.1 Saprospiraceae bacterium
ACTTATCTTTACAAATCTTACCTATGGAAAGACCTAAACCAAATTCAAGGGATTACAAGCCCGGCTGGAAAGCGGGCAGATACCTGATTGCATCCCTGTTTGTCTTGTTGTTTTCGCTGGGTTTACAAGCGCAGACGGCTAGCAATATCAGTGGAACTGTGACTTCAACGAGCGGCGAAGCGCTGATCGGGGTTAATATTGTAGTCAGAGGTACCTCTACAGGTACTGTATCGGATGAGAACGGGCGTTTTAGTATTACGGCGACCTCATCAGATGTGCTGTATTTTTCTTATACAGGTTATCGTGGACAGGAAATTGCGGTAGGCAGCCAGTCTGTAATTAATGTAACGCTGGAGGAAAATATCGAAATTTTGGACGAAGTTGTTGTGGTGGGTTATGGTACTCAGCGCAAAGAAGACCTAACCGGTGCGGTGAGTGTGGTTAATACAGAGGAACTGACCAAGCAAGCCTCCAACGATGTTACCCAGATGATGCAGGGACGTGTAGCCGGTGTATCTATTACTTCTGACGGTCAGCCCGGTGCTACACCCAGTGTGCGCGTAAGGGGTGTTAGTACCTTTGGCCTTGGTGCCGGTGCGGAACCTCTTTATGTAGTGGATGGTTTCCCGCTTGCGGGAGGTATCAGAGACATCAATCCTAATGACATTGAGTCCATTCAGGTACTGAAAGATGCTACTTCCGGAGCCATTTACGGAAACAGAGCCGCTAATGGGGTTGTGATTATCACCACCAAAAGCGGAAAAAAGAATGAGCGTTTCAGTGTGGGAGTGAATGCCTATACAGGGATTCAGACGGTACCACAACGTATCCCTCTATTGGATCGCGTGGGGTATCAGACCATCAACTCTGAATTGCTTGCCAATGCAGGTCAGGGACCTGTACCCGGCAACGATCCGTCTTCTCCGGATTACATCAGCAACATCAACACGGACTGGCAGGATACGGGTTATAAAGACGGTTCTATTCAGAACTACAACATGAATGTAAGCGGTGGTACCGACAAAACCAGTTATTACATTTCGTTGGATTACCTGAACAACAAAGGAACCCTTGTCGGAGACGGCCCGGATTACAAGCGTTATTCTTTCCGTGTGAATTCTGAGACAGAAGTCGGCAGAGTGAAATTTGGAGAGAACGTGTACATCATGCGTTCGGATGAGAATCCATTGTTCTACACAGGACCCTTCTCCTTGTTTTTGCCCGGAGGGCGTCCCACACTGGTCAATGACCTTTTGCAAGCGGCACCAACCATTCCTTTCCTTGATCCTAACAGAGAAGGAGGATACGGTGGAGCGGACGCTGTAATTCACCAATCCATTACGCTCAACGTACCCGGTTTCAATTCATTGGTACAGAACAAAACGCAGGTTCGCCGTTTGTTGGCGAATGTTTATGGAGAAGTTGATTTGGCGGATGGTTTGACTTATAAACTCAACTTGCAGTACGACAACACGGACATCTCTGATGAGTTGTTTGCTCCTGCTTATGACCTGGGGTACTTCTTCCCGAGACCAACGGCAGAGTTGCAGTTGGGAACCCGTGCTTCCAATTCATTCCTGGTTGAAAACACCTTGAACTACAAAAAGACTTTTGGAAAGCACGATCTGAATCTGTTGGTCGGACAAAGTTTCCAGGAGTTTAATTTCCGTCAGTTTGCAGCAGTAGGTGCTGGATTGGAAAAACCTTATGTATTGAGTTTGTCCAGTGCATCTACTTTTAGCGTAGTGGACAATCAGCAACCTGCGGCCCTGTATTCTTATCTGGGAAGAATCAATTATGGGTACGATGATCGCTACCTGCTTACTTTCAACGTTCGGAATGACGGTTCTTCGCGCTTCCGTCCGGAAGACAGGTTTGCTTTCTTCCCCTCTATTGGTCTTGCATGGAAAATGCACAACGACTTGAATTTACCGGATGCCATTTCTGAATTGAAGGTACGCGGGGGCTATGGCCAGCTGGGTAACCAGGAAATCGGGAACTTCCGTTATCAGAGTACCATCAACCGCTCTATTCCTTACGAATTTTCTACCGGTCGTGTACTGGGGGCAGCTACAACTTTTCTGGTGGATCCTGCGATCAGCTGGGAGACCAGGATTACGCGTAGTGTAGGGGTAGATGCTAGTTTGTGGGATGGAAAACTGGACTTTACAGTGGAGTATTACTCCAACACTTCAGAGGATGTATTGATTGATCTACCTATACCCTTGTCCAATGGTTCACTGGGTGGTTTGACTACCAACGCAGGTTCTATCGAAAACTCCGGTATCGAATTTTCAGCTCGCTGGAGACCAAGATTGGGAGCGGTTTCATTTGATATTGCACCCAACTTCTACACCTTGAAGAACGAAGTTTTGGACATAGGTCCGCTTGAGTTTATCTCCGGAGCCGGTGCCAGAACGGAAGTAGGTCAGTCGGTAGGTCAGCACTATGGCTGGGTGTACGATGGTATTTTCCAAAGCACAGCTGACATCGATGCTGCGGCTTTCCAGAATGCCAATACAGCTCCCGGTGACGTCAGGTTTGCGGATTTGAACGGTGACGGAGTGATCAATGAGGCAGACAGAACCTATCTCGGACAGGGGATGCCAACGTATTACTATGGTTTGAATGTGGTGGCCAATTATAAGAATTTTGATTTCACCATATTCGGACAAGGTAGTGGTGGGAACCTGATCAACAGCAACCTTTACAGAGGGTTGATGGTGACTTCAGGCTTTACCAACTGGCATGAAGACATCCTTGACAGATGGACGCCCAACAATACCAATACAGATATACCCAGAGTGGTATGGAACGACCCGAACAACAACCAGCGCGACTCAGACAGACCCGGGTGGTTGCAAAAAGGAGACTATTTCCGCATCAACACCATCTCTTTGGGATATACCCTAAGCGGAAGCACGCTTGCTAAATTGCGCATGCAAAGTGCAAGAATTTACTTCACCATGCAAAACGTGCACACTTTTGCTTCCTACAAAGGTTACAACCCTGACTTCCAGGCAGGAATTCTGAACCCGGGATTTGACTTTGGTACTTATCCGAGACCTCAGACTTCTATGATTGGCTTACAAATAAAATTCTAAACCATGAAGAGCATACCATTTAGGAATAAATTTTTATTAATGGCTTTCTTCCTGATCGGGATGAATGCTTGCAACGACAGTCTGGATATCGCAGATCCAAACCGATTGTCATCAGAACAGTTCTACGAAAACGAGGACCAGGCTGTTGCTGCAGTGGACGCCATCTACAATACCCTGATCATAGACGGGATGTACCAGAGGATTACGCCGATCTACAACGATGGACGCAGCGATGAGTTGTCCAGCCGTAGTCCCTGGACCTTTATGACAGGCTTCAGTTCTTTTACCCTTCCGGCAACGGACGGTGCAACGGAGATTTTCTGGGCGGGGCACTACATCATGGTTTCTCGTGCCAACCAGGTTTTGGAAAATATCCCCAATATCGAAGGGATGAGTTCAGACCTGAAAGAAAGGTTGTTGGGGCAGGCTTATTTTCTGAGAGCACTGGCTTATTTTAACCTGACCAATGTGCAGGACATCGTACCCTTGATTTTGGAAACTCCCAAAGGATCTGAGTCTTTCTATCCTTCCAATGCAGAAGTAACACAGGAAATGATCTATGCGCAGGTCAAGGAGGATTTGGGCAATGCGATTTCACGACTACCGGTGAACTATGACAATGTCAGTGGGCCGGACAGAGGACAGGAAGGAAGAGCTACGAAAGGAGCTGCCCAGTCTTTGTTGGGTACGGTTCACCTTTACGAGGGCAATTATTCAGAGGCTTTGCCTTTGTTCAGAGACGTAGTCACTTCGGGCGAATATTCTTTGGCTCCGAATTATGCAGACTTGTTTTCACAGGATCCTGCCAAAGAAAAATCCAATCCGGGACGTATCTTCTGGGCTGAGTTTACTACCAGCGCCAATTCGGACTTCAACTGGGGAGGTGATCCTACCGTAAACTGGAGGCAATTCCTGGCACTTACGCCAACCTACTCAGTGGGTGATTTCTTCGATTTTTATCCTACTCGCTTCCTCTACGATGAGATGCGCAAGGAAAGAACCGTTGATGGCAAATTGGATCCTCGCTATCATGCCACCATCCTTTCTTACGAACCTGCCGATGGCTATACAACCGCTTATGGGGTGGATTGGGCAGCGAGAGGTTTCAAAGAAGGGGATTATTTCATCAAGAAATACACCAATGCAGTGGACGGAGCTGATGCTTTCACTTCCGGTTTCAACTACCACATCATTCGTTATGCAGATGTATTGTTGATGTATGCAGAATGTCTTGCCAACACAGGCAATATGTCGGAAGCTGCCAAAATGGTTCAGCAGGTGCGTGATCGTGCCAATTTGCCGGATCGCGAAGCAGAATTTGCGACCTATTCTCTAAGTCAGTTTATGACACAATTGGAGCATGAGCGCATCATGGAGCTGGCAATCGAAGGAAAAAGATGGTATGACATCAAAAGATGGGGCTACCTTGACAATTCCGCTAAATTGTCAGAGTTGAAAGCACATGACTTTGAGTTCAATACTTATACTACAGGAAAAGATTACATTCCTATCCCTCAGTCTGAATTGGACAGAAATGTGAATCTTGTCGGCAATTCAGCTAATTAGAAAGGAAGTTTTCGTTAGCGTTTGAGCATTTACTGAAGGGTATGATGGTATGTAACATACCTGCATACCCTTCCTGTTTAAAACCCTCAATCTGTCAGCAATCATGAAAACCATGTCAATAAATCCCTCCACCTTGCTCGTTTGTGCCTTACTTGGCGCAAGCTTATGGCATTGTGATGCGCCACAGGCGGATACGGTTTTTCGTTTGCACGCAGCA
>JALQTV010000224.1 GCA_023268675.1 Saprospiraceae bacterium
ATGCGGGGTAATCGAGTGGTAATCTGGTCATCCGGAATGTCAGGTTGTTGTTGGAAGCCAGTTGTGTTCCCTGGGTTACAGCTTGGCCTGCTTTGAGAGGTACCACGTATTCCCAGACGATTTCGTTATCAGGAGTCAATTCTACCCCATAACCCCATCTTCCGAAAAAGATCAGCCAGTTGCCGTTGTCGAGGAGTTGTATGCTTGACAAGCCATCGGATGCATCTTTGGGAGAGTCTTCGGGATGCTGGATGGTTTTTTCGGGCCCTTCGGGCAAAAAAGCAGGGCCTTGGCCAAAGATATAGGTTTTTTCAGCCCAGTTTATGGGACTTTGGAAAAGGGTTCCAACGGAGAAGTTTTGGTTGTATTTGTTGTTGAACAAGAGGATTTTACCAAAGTCAGCATCTTCGGGTTGCGCATTGGGGTTTAGCCAGTGTACATCGTGTTCGAAGAAAAGTTCTTGTGTAGTTTCTATGTCTTTGAGGTAGGTTTTGGGATTTCCCCAGCGATAGAGGAGATCTCCGCCCTTGCCGAAGGCGCCCCCTTGGCTGGTTTTGGCTTCGTCAGTGGTAGTGCTATGGTCGATGATCCAGACTTCGTTGAAATAAGGAACGCTAAGTGCGATTTGATCGAGTACGGGATTGTAGTGAATGGCATTGATGTGAAGCCAGTCGGGGTGGCCATCGTGTTCGTCGTAGTTGATGTCAATCTTACTGTAATTTCCGTTGACAGTACCAAAATTGTCTTTGGTGGGATCAAAATTTTGGACGAGGTGATCCCATACTTCCCATTTCCAAACGATGCTATCCAGTGAGGGTGACCATTCGAGGATGGTTTCGGACCAGACTTCTTCATTGGGCAGGAGTGCAGGATTTCTTCCGGCGGCTATGGCCTGCTCATAATTTTTTTTCTCCCAGGCTATCATGAGGATGTTGCCGTTGGGCATAGGAGCCACATCGTGATGGAGGCGAAAGATAGAGTCATTCAATTCAAATCTGTGGAGAATTTCATTGTTCCAGTCCACAACATCTACATACTGGCCGCCACCTCCGGCCCAGATGGCGTCATTGGTGATGTTGTTGGGTCTGCTGCAGCGGATTAGGTTGCCATTTTCAAGCAGGTAAACGGAATTTCCTGGCCTCAGATCTTCCGCTAAGGTCCAGGTATGGACGATGTTGCCGCAATTGTCCATGAGGAAAGTAGTAGATTGGTTGTGTGGAAAGAAGAGGTTGTATCCTTCCTGGGACTTTTCCGGCTGGTAGTTGAGTAATCCTACGGTGTTTTGTGCGGAGAGGGTGGCAGTCAGAAAAACTAAGGAGACAAGATTTAAGGTGGATATAAAACTTTTCATAACAGAGGGAGGTGTGAAAAAGATAAAAAAAAAGCCATACCCCCTTGCGGGAGTATGGCTCCGAATAATCAGATTAAATTATTCCAAAGTGATGGGCCAGTCGGCACCGTTTGGATATTTAATGATGGAAGTACCTGTTTCACCGTAGGTATTTTCCCACTTGATGACCCATTCGTTTCCATTGATTTGAGAATCATAGCTCCAGGTATCACCGTAGCTGTCGGTAAATCCGGTGAATTTCACTACTGCACATACGTCAGTGAAGTTCAAATCACCACCTGCGGAACCGCCGCCGTAGCAAACGCCATAGGTACCGAAAGACCAGTCGCTAAACTGATACTTACCGCCACCCAGTGCCTGGATAGCAACAGAACCGCTTGCAGTACCACCACACCAGCTTTCCGTAGAAACGTACTCGTAAGTACCGCCAAGGTTAGATGGACAAGCTGCAGGCATGGTAAAATCGAAGTGGCCACGGAAAGCAGCACCTCTTACAGAAGCAGAAGAGTTAGCAGCTCCGTACACACCACCATCCTGTAGGGTAACAAAACCTTTGAAGTTGAAATTGTCACCTGCTTTCACATCAGCAGTGGTTGTTCCTGCAGCTGCGATCACTTCGGTAGCAGGAAGGGTTACAGTAATAGACTTGTGTCCGTTTTCACTGTCGGTAAAATCACTGGGTCCAAAAGTTTTGTAAACGATTGGTCCTGAGGATTTGTTACCGTTGGCTGGGTTGTTGTCCACGTAAGTCAGTTCCAGACGGTATTCTGTAACCAATGCTCCTCTTTCAAGATCCACGAATTCAACGGTATATTGATAAGTAGATCCTGCGATATCGAAAAGGTTGATCAATTTGTTTGTCTCTTCCAACAAACGAGGATAACCACCCTGCTCAGTTTGATCGAAAGTCAGGATAGGAGCCAGGTTCTCGTCTTTACAACCGGAAAGCACAAGTAGCAAGCCACCTACCAGGGTTAAAATTTTAAATTTATTCATAATAAACAATCTTTAATTTGTTTTAATACACAAATACGGCTTAATACACTTCAGGTCCGTTATCCCAGAATACTCTGTCAGTGATAGTTTTCTGAGAAGCATTTGCGTTTCTGTCAACGTGTACTGCAGGCAGATAGAAAGATCTTGCGAAAGCTCCTACCTCTGGTTCCAAACCTGGCTGCATGTTACCTGGCTTTCCTGTTCTTCTGTACATGTTGTAAGCTTCCAAACCGTTACCCCATGCTGCGATGTAGTATTCTTTTACTACAATATCCAGTTTGCCATCTGCGCTTGCTGCATCGTACTCAGCCAATACGAAATCAACATAAGCGTCGATTCTGTCCTGGTTTGGTACATATAGCTCTTCGATGGTTCCTGAACTACCGTCTCTCAGGGTAATTTGTGTGCTCATGGTAGCAGCCACTTTGCTTTTGAAGCTGAATACTTTAGAGATAGACTTTCTGATGCCACTTTCCAACAATGCTCTTGCATCATCGCTGGTACCCAATCTCAAAGCAGCTTCTGCTCTCATGAAGTCCACGAAAGAAGCGTGCATGATTGGCCAGATACCGTTACCCAAAGCACCGGTAGTACCTGATTTACGGGTGTCTTTGAAGGAGTCATCGTCAAATTGTCCACCACCCGGGTACAAACCATAAGAAGTTCTGGTTGGTCCGTCAGGTGGAATACCTTCACCATTCAGGTGATCTCTTCCCAGATAACCATCGGGTGCTGCGTAGCAGTATGGTAGATCCGGGTCAACGCTGACGAAGTGTGCGGGCTTCGCAGTTTGGTCAGGCGTTTCAGAGAAGTGGCAAGAATAGGTGGTTACATCCTGGTTTTCAGCATCGTCAATCTTTCTGTAGAAATAGAATCTGATCCTTGGGTCAACCACTACACTACCATTAGCGTCTTTTTTGTCACCTTTCATCAACCACATGTAGTAGTTGCTCATGTAGTCACCATCGCCGATTTCGTAGTGGCTTTGGTAGAATGGGTGTCTTGAGTTCGGGTTGGCACGTTGTGTACCATAAGTGAATTCGAAGTCATCCGCAGTGCTGGTAATGATGTTGCCACCGCTTACCAAAGCATTGATGGTAGCTGCATCGCCGGTGTTAAGAGCTGCTTTCAATTTGATAGAGTTGGCAGCTTTGATCCACTTGGTTGCACTTCCACCGTAGTAGATATCTACTGTTGGTCTACCGGCAGAAGTACCGCTCAACTGAGCAACTGCTTCGTCCAGCAAGCTGATGGCAGCAGCATATACACTTGATCCCGGGTCAGCTGAAGGGCTGATTACATCTGTACCCTGTCCTGCTTCAGAAAAAGGAACATCACCCAACAAATCAACCATGGTCAACAGGGTGTATGCTTTCATGATTTTTGCAGAACCGGCGTGAATGTCCAATCCTCTCTCCTCTGCCAGATTCAACAAAGCGTCGATATCCGGGAAAAGAGTAGAGTAAGCATTTTGCCAAAGGCCATTCATGGTATTGGGGCTGGTAGCAGAAAGGTAGAGGTATGCACCCTGGTGGTACATTCTCGCCATGGCACCGGGAGATCCCTGAGCACTGGAATATACATTTCTGAACGACAGCTGGATGTTGTTATACAAGTCGTTGATACTTGCATTTTCAGGAGTCACCGCATTGGGGTTGTCCTGAAGGTCCAAATCCGTCATATCACAGGCAGCGATGCCGATGGATACAAACAGGATTAAAAAATATTTTAACAATTTCATATTCAATAGTTTTTTCTTCTTTGATTAGAAAATTAGAAGGTAACGTTTAGAGCTACACCGTATTTTTTAGCGGTTGGAGCCGTACGGAAGTCGAAACCTCTACCGTTACCTACACCAACTGAAGAAACTTCAGGGTCGAAGTTGATACCTACTGGGAAGTTAGGTGCACTGTAGAACAAGTTCTCACCGAACAAAGTAAGGTTCAATGAACCGATTGGAGTGTTTTGCAACAATTTCTTAGGCAAGCTGTATGCCAGAGAAACCTCTCTCAAACGGATAACAGTAGCATCGAAAACACCTCCCTCATCAGCACCGAAGTATGCATCAAAGAAAACATCACCCATGTAAGTCTGAACTGTATTTGGCTGGCCGTCAGAACCTACACCATCAAGGATCAATGGAAGGTATCTGTCATAGTCAGTATCAATGGTGTTACCTCTCGCCATCAAAGCCTGTACCGTAGAAGAGTAGATGTCACCACCGTCAATGTATTGCCATTGGAAACCGAAAGACAATCCTTTGTAAGAGAAGTTGTTGATCCAGTTAGCAGTGTAGTTTGGTTGCGGATTACCGATGATGGCAAGACCTGCATCTTCTACATAGCTACCTTGTGCGTTGGTGAATAGTTCATCTGTACCATCAGCTCTTACGAATTTAGAACCCTGGATTACACCATAAGGCTGGCCAGGAATAGCGTAGTTACCCAAAGAAGCACCGTAACCAGCGATCTGGATTTGGTCAATACCACCAGTGATTTCATCCACAGTACCTACGTTCTTGGTGTAGT
>JALQTV010000225.1 GCA_023268675.1 Saprospiraceae bacterium
GTCGCGTATATTTCCGGTCCGTTCATGTCCATTGTGATTACCCCTCCTGTTTTACCGAGTGTGGAAGGATCGGCATAAGTAAGGTCGGGGCTGATTTTCTCCCAACTTTGTCCATCGTCGGTAGTTTTCCAGACATGCTGTGAACAGGTGTACATGATGGAGGGATCCAGGGGTGAGAAGACGATGGGGAAGGTCCATTGCCATCTTTCGGGGAGGGCATCAGCGGGTTCTCCTGAGAAGAATCTCGGATAGACCTGTATGTCCCGTACCTGACCTGTTTTTCGGTTGTAGCGGGTCAGCAGGGCGCCCTGACTGCCGGCATAGAAAACGTCCGGATCGGTAGGACTTTGAGTAATATAACCACTTTCGCCACCACCTACAGCATAATACCAGCCGTGGTTGGGGCCTCTGGCTTGCATGTGTTCCCAACCGTCGCTGGGCATTGCCAGGGTGGAATTGTCCTGTTGTGCACCGGCTACGTGGTAAGGCACATCGCTGGTGGTTGTGACGTGGTAGAACTGCGTGGTGCAGAAATCCTGCTCGGTCCATGTTTTACCGCCGTTGAGGGAAACGTTGGCGCCTCCGTCGTTGGAACTGATCATTCTGCTGGGGTTGTTCGGATCTATCCACAAGTCGTGGTTGTCCCCATGTGGCGGGCGTATTTGTTCGTCGAAGGTAACGCCGCCGTCATAAGACTTGTACATATTCACATTGAGGCCATAGACGATGTCTTCGTCCCAGGGGTCAGCTACCAATCTGGAGTAGTAGAAAGCTCTTTGGCGGAGTTTTCTTTCGGCGTTGGTTCTGGTCCAGGTCCATCCCCCGTCATCGGAGCGGAAAATTCCTCCTTCATTCGCTTCTACCACTGCCCATACGCGCATGGGGTTGGCGGGAGAAACAGCTACACCAATTTTGCCTATGGGTCCTTCGGGCATGCCGGGATTGTTGGTAAGTTCTATCCAGGTATCGCCGCCATCGACGGATTTGAACAATTTACAATCCGGTCCGCCGCCCCACATTTTCCAGGCTTTGCGATACACCTGCCAGGTAGAAGCATACAATACCTTAGGGTTGGTTCTGTCAATGACGATATCAGCTGCTCCGGCTTTGTCGCTCACATAGAGCACTTTTTCCCAGGTGTTTCCCCCGTCTGTACTACGGAAAACGCCTCGCTCTTCATTTTCTCCGTAGGGGTGTCCTAATGCGGAGACATAGACGATATCTGGATTGGTAGGATGGATGCGAATGCGTGAAATCGCCTGAGTTTCTTTTAACCCCAGGTGGCGCCATGTTTTACCGCCATCGGTACTTTTATACACGCCGTCGCCTTGGGTGATACTTCCTCTCAATTGGGTTTCTCCGCCACCGATATAGACCACATCGGGGTTGGTTTCAGCTACTGCTACGGCTCCAATGGACGAACTGCTGATCTGGCCATCGGTTACGGGAAACCACTCTGTACCCCCGTCAACGGTCTTCCAGAGTCCGCCGCCGGTGGCTCCGAAATAGTATTCATTGGGTCTGCCGGGGCTGCCCATGCAGCTAAGCGAACGACCTCCGCGCAGAGGGCCTATGTTGCGCCATTCCAGCTGGTTGTAGAATTTTTCCTCCACAGTTTGTGCTTCCAGCGGGGTGCTAAACAGCATTCCCAGGGCAGCACCCAAGGCGAGGATAAAGTTGAGATGTTGGATTTTTCGCATGATTCTATGTTTAATAAATAAATAACCCATTCAAAAAGATGCGGTTGGTGCCATACCAAAAGCCGCGGAAATTGGGATTGTCAATAAGGCATACCACATGCCCTCCGCCGAGCTGGCTGGCGATGACAGAAGCACTGCCTTTGGCTTGTGCCAAAGGTTCGGGGTGAACATAACCATCCACCTGCGCTTCATCCAGTAGTTTTACGACTGTTTGGTAGGGATTGCGCGAAGGATTGATCATGTAATTGTGATTGCGGTACACATGGATATTTCTGTCGGTGTATCCAAAACCCAGTGGGTGGGTAGGATCTATGTCGGCTTTGAATACTACCCCACCAATTCTTTTGGACCCCTGCCGATTTTGCTGGGTAGCAAAATCATAGCGCATGCCGGTTTCTGTGTCTGCTTTTTGTTCTACAGGGGTTTCTGCGATCACCTTGTTGCGAATCGCCCAGTTTACCGCACCGCGTTCCAGGATAAGGGTATTTCCTGCAGCGGTCCAGTTTTTGATGCGTGCAACTTGTGTCTCGGATAGGGGGTTGCCGGAGAGAGAAACCAGGATGAGGGTATTGTAGCGGTTGAGATCAGCCCGGTCAAATTCACCCATGTCAATTTTCACTACGGGCATATCGTATCGGGTATCGAGCAGATGCCAGATTTCTCCTGCTTCATAAGAAGAAGTACCCTCTCCGATAAGCATGGCGATGCGAGGCAGTTCTACTGTCTCGAAGGAACGGCTGCCGAGATCGGGGCCTGATGCGCTGAAGCCACTGTTGACAGCATGAATGTTTATATTGGCCAGATTGGCTGCTTCCGAAACAAGGGTATGAAGTTTGGCAGCATCGATAGATTGGTCTGCTACTGAAACCATTATAGTGCCGTATCCAAAGTCTTCGGGCTTGCCATTGACATTGGCAGTAAAGGGCTTGTAGGCGGTTTTGGCATGAACGCCATTTTTGAGTAGGTGGTACAGGGCTTTGGGAGCCAGATAATCTGTCCAGGAAAACAGGTAAGCGTACTTGGCATGTGCTACGGTTTTTTCGGTGGCAGCCAGCTCATTTGCGTTTAGAGGATCACCCAGGCTGACTTTTTTAGCTGACTTTTCGTAGGGCATTCCAAAGGCGAGGGCAACCGTCCAGCTGGAAGCATCGTAAAATACGCTGTCGTAAAAAGTAGTCACTGGTTCAAACATGGTTTGTACCATCAGGTATTGTGCCTGTGCAGCTGGTACGGCAAAAGCCTTTCCTTTTTCAAATTTTTTGCCGTTTACGGCGGCATCTTGTTCAAGGTGATACGTTTTGATGCCATGTTTGAGAAGGAGGTCCGCAAAAGCGCGGGTGCGGTTCCAATCTTCGGCTGCGCCAAAAATATAAGTTTGGGTAGCCGCTGTGGTACCTTTTTTCAGGGCTTCCTCAAAGAAAGTGCGCTGGTGTTGAAGGAGTGTTTCCCGATTTTCCACAGATGCGCGCACAGTAGCAAGGCTGGTTCTCAGGTGGTTGCGAATGGTGAAGGCAAAGGTGACATCTTCAGTCGTTGATTCCTGGATATGGCCGCGTGAACTTGCCTGTTCGAAAACCATCCCCAGGCCTCCGTGGATGTCCGGATAGGTAGAACCGTATCCGGGATAGGAATTATCGTACACCTCTTTGGTAAAATAGAGCGATCCCATTTCGTCCATTGCATCGCGGTAGTAGGGGGCAAACAAGTTGTTGAGTCCATCGTAGTTGCTGCGGGGTACGATGGGATTTTCCGAACCATAAGGCTTGGTTGGTTCAAAGAAATAGGTGCTGCTGGTACCCATTTCATGGTAGTCTGTCACTACATTGGGCAGCCATTGTCGGTAAAATGCCAGTCGGTTGCGGCTTTCGACCTGTGCCAAAGGCAACCAGTCGCGGTTGAGGTCAAACCAATAGTGGTTGGTACGGCCTCCGGGCCAAACCTCATTGTGTTCGCGTTCGTATCGGTCGGCGACTAACTGGCGCGCCTTGTGCATGTTGGCCCAATGGCTGTGTCGGTCCCTTCCATCCGGGTTGAAAGCAGGGTCCACTAAGATTACGGCGTTTTTCAGGTATTCCTTGACGGTTTTTGATTCCGAAGCTACCAGATAATAGGCAGTCAGGATGGCAGCCTCTGTGCTGGATGGCTCGTTGCCATGGACATTATAGCCCAATAGTACAATGACGGGCTGACGGGCTGGATCCGGAGCAGTAGTTTCCGGCGTCGTATATTTGAGGTGTTCCTGTCGGATGCTTTCCAGATTGTTGTGATTGGCGGGGTCAGTGATGGTCAATACAATCTGCGGGCGCATTTCATTGGTATAACCGATGACTTCGAAATTGGCGCGGTCTGAGGAAGCAGCCAGTGCTTCCATGTAGGCTACCATGCGATCTATGCGCGTATGGAAATCTCCGATATCATATCCCAGAAAAGCTTCCGGTGTTGGAATAGTCGGATTAAATTGGCTCCCTTCGGGAAAAAATAATTACCCTGAGTGAAAATGGTAGACTGACTCCACAGAAAGAGCCATATAAAGATACTTTTTAGTTGGGTTTTCATTGGCAAGCTTTTTTGTAAATGTAAAAAAAACTTGCGATCTGGCTAAGTCTTATTGCAATGGCCTGGGGCTATCCCTACTGGAAAAAAGAGAAAAGGATGAAACAGGTTAGGTTGTAGCGCTTCAAGAGATTGATAGGGGCAATCACCATAATTGAGATCTTTATGGGCACTATTTCTGGTGCTGCTTGATTATTGCCGCTACTTCTTCTTCCGGGAGATCTACCAATCGGCTAATCAAATTTAGCGACAGGCCTTCGAGGGAGGCTTTTAAGATCAGCGCGACTTTTTCATTTTCACGACCTTTCTCCATTCCTTTCTCCATTCCTTTTTCCATCCCTTTTTCCATCCCTTTTTCTTCCGCTTGTTGCATGTGAAAATCGTAGTAGGAAATAAATTCTTCTGCCATTTGTGCATCTTTTTGGTGGATAATAGTCATAATGTCTTCCTTTACAGGAACAAGGCTTGACAAATATAACAAAATTGTAATTCTCAAGGAGGGGTTCACCTCACGCAAAGGAGCGATAATGGTTTCTAATCGTGCGAGTAAGGCAGGTACGTTATGGCTATATTTTTTGGTCAACAACACCGACCTTACCAGGG
>JALQTV010000226.1 GCA_023268675.1 Saprospiraceae bacterium
TGTCTGAGTTGATTCGCTCTTCAAACGCTCCCTCAGCATGTTTGAACTTCAGGGAAAACTCATTCTTTTTGCTTAGCACTTTGCGAAATTCTTTGTCCCCGTCTTTGAATCTGACGACTGTATGTTGCTGCTCATTTTCTTCGAAAATACTCAGATTGAGGTCAACTGAGGTAAATGCTTTTGGAAACGATGGAATGAACAGTTGGATGTCTGTCTGGTGATTTCCCAACTTGATTCCCCCGGAACCTAAAGCAATCTCGTTGCCATCTACGCTGAGTTTCGTATGTGCTTTGATGTAATCAATATAGTACTTTTTGTAATCGTCCATTGACAGGCTGCTGAAGTCTGTATCCGGATGGTACCTTGCCAGGGCATAATTGGCCCCTTCCTGTGATATGACAAAATGTGCCGTCCAGATGCCTTTTTGAGGACTTATGACAACGGAAGTGGTATTGGGGTTGTGAGCTTTGGCGCTTGAAAAGACAAGCACCAAAGCGATGATAAGGAGCAATTTATTCATAGGTAAAGGAATTTTGTGCAGCTACTCCTTTAAGACATTGAGGCAAATTTGGTGCTGCAGTATTCGAAACGTGGTAGTGGTAAACGCCATCCGGATAATCTGCTGTAGCAAGGGTGTGTCCCTGGCATTCATCCAGGTCTGAAGGCAAAGTTCCATCCAGATCTTCGGAGGCATAAATTGGATAACCGTCTTTGGCATACCCGATAAAAACAGAAGTGTTTTGAGTAAAATTGGTACAGCTGACTTCCGTAATATCGTTGGCCAATAGAACATTGTTCATTTCTTCGGCTCCAAAATGGAGGTGATAGTATCCAAAAGGATCCATATGCCCTCCACAGGGGTCGATTGCGGGAATGGCAGCTACGTTGCCGGGACCACCACCACTCATACCCGGAGGACCCTGTGTAGCAGAAGGCGGATGCCCGGTCAGAGGTATGCCATCTTTTGATACCCCAAGATTTTCAACAATGTTTATTACATCATTGGAGGTACCGTTTTTGGGAACCGCAGGGATTAAAAAAGTAAGCCGGAGATTGTTATCCGGAGTGGCTTCCAGACAAGAACCTCCCCCAAGAGAAGGAGCCGGTCCCGCACCCGGATCTGAAATGGTAATATTTCCGTCTGCATCGACGATGTCGTATCCATCCGCTTCCATGGCATTCCAAAGCTCTGCTTTCATCACCTGAAAGCCGGGGTTTGTTGCTCCGTCATAAATGCCCAGCCCACCAATATCATCAATAGTTTCAGGACAATAAGGACCATTTGCAACAGGATTGCTTTTAAAAACCAATTGATAACACTCGGCTGTAGTACCATCTGTCAAGGTAGCGGTGACGAGACTAACGTTTTCGAGAAGGTTGTCAGCATTCATCAAATCGGCATTAAAAACATGGGTGTCTTCTACTGCCATTTCGCCATCTTCTATTGTGGTTTCATCTTTTTCACAGGATGAAAAACCGACAGAGAAAAGGGCCAGGACAAGGAAGATTTTGATCAATGATTTACTCATAATTTTACGCTTTTCAACATTAGACTTGCCAAAGCCTGAAACGTTTAAAAGTAGGATGTAAGTAAATCCTTTTGAAGCCGGGAAAACGAGGTTGAAACAGCTTTAAATCAGCCCACGTGATTTCAGTTCGAGGTATTTGTTGACGGAAGCCAGACTCAGTTTTTCAGGTTCTGCTAAAATGGCTTGAATGCCATATTGGCGAAGGGTTTGCACCATTTCTTGTTTGTCTGACAAGTACTTTCTTGCCATGGTTTGGTGATAAACTTCCTGTAGGTTTTGAACCGGTTTTTCGACAAAGTGAACAATTTCAGTATTTTCAAAAAGTATTACGAGCAGGAGGTGAGTTTGGTTGATGCGGCGTAGGAGAGGGAGTGCACGCTCCAGACCCTGTTTGCTCTCAAAATTGGTGAAAAGCAGTAGCAGGCTCCTGCCGTGGATCAGTTTGTTGGTTGCTCTGAAAAGCAATTCGAAGTTGGCATCTTCCTGGCGTGCTTTTTCCCGGTAAAGCACCTGCATGATTTTTTGCAACTGATTGGGAGCATTATCAGCTTTAACAATAGATCCCATTTTATCGGAAAAGGTAATCAAACCGGCCTTGTCGTACTTGAGTAGAGATATATTTGAAATGACCAGGCTGGTATTGACGGCATAATCTAACAGCTGCATTCCGTTGAAGGAAGATTGCATCAGTCGGCTCTTGTCCAGTATGCAATAAATCTGTTGAGAGCGCTCGTCTTCATATTGGTTTACCATCAAGGCATTTCTTCTGCCGCTGGCTTTCCAGTTAATACTCCTGAAATCATCTCCCGGAACGTAGTTTCTGATTTGCTCAAATTCGTAACTGTGCCCGATGCGCCGGATTTTTTTTAACCCTTCCGTTGCAGAAAGGCGGTGCAGCCCCATAAACTCGAACTTTTTCATTTGTACAATAGAGGGATAGACAGCAACTTCTTCCGGAGTGGCCAGTAAGAGCCGCCTGTGCAGGAGTCCAATAGAGGTAAAGAGGTAAGTGTTGAGGTATCCAAAATGATATACCCCCCGCGTAAGGGGACGAAGGGGATAGTGCAGGGTTTTTTCCCCGAAGGGTGCAAGGGTAGTTGTCAGGAGGAAATCGCGAATTTGCAACTGTTCTGGTAGTTCATCAATGAGGATTGTTTTGAGGGATAAACCGGTATTGTTTTTGAGGGAAAGACTGACTTCCTGGGTTTCTCCGAGAGAAAAAACGCGGTTGAGTTGCCTGATCCCTTCTACGGGTGAGATCGCCCGAAAAAGCAGCCAGGCATCTGTCAGGGTAAGCAATGCCAATAGTCCCAATAGTCCCAGCGTTGGCAGAAAGAGCAGGGGAAAAAAGAAACTGAGGAGGAACAACGGTGGAAGGCTACCGTACATCCAAAAAAATTTATCCGGCAAATACAGGTTTTTCAACATGGCCTGACTTTATCTGGGAACAGGAACTTCTGCCAGGATTTCCTGTATGACATCTGCTACGAGGTATCCTTCCATCTCTCGTTCAGGAGTGAGCAATACGCGGTGCTGTAAAACGGGAAATACGACGTACTGAATGTCATCCGGTGTCACAAAATCTCTTCCCCTCATGGCTGCAATGGCTTTGGAGACTTTCAGGATGGCCAGTGAGGCTCTTGGAGATGCACCGAGAAACAAATCGCCATGGTTGCGGGTGTTGTGAACAATTTGTGCAATATAATCCAGCAGCTCGTCCTGTATGTTGACTTGTTCGATTAATTGGTGAAAGGCGAGTATATCTCTGGCGTTTAGTATCTGTGAAATTTTCTGGCGAATATTGATGCGGAAATCTTGCCTGAATCTTCGCAGCATGGCTTGTTCTTCTTCCAAGCTGGGGTATTGAAGGACAATTTTCAGCAAAAACCGGTCGAGTTGAGCCTCCGGGAGTTTGTAGGTTCCCTCCTGCTCTATGGGATTTTGGGTAGCCATCACAAAGAAAATATTATCCATGGGGTAGGTACGTCCGTCCACGGTAATTTGTGCTTCTTCCATGACTTCAAATAAAGCTGCCTGGGTTTTGGCTGGTGCGCGGTTGATCTCGTCGATGAGTACCAGGTTGGAGAAAATAGGGCCCGGGTTGAAAGAGAATTCTCCGTGTTTGGCATTGTAAACAGTGGTACCCAGTACATCACCGGGCATTAGATCCGGCGTAAATTGTATTCTGGAAAACTCTAATTGCAGGGTTTGTGCCAACAAGCGGGAGGTGAGCGTTTTGGCAATACCGGGAACGCCTTCTACGAGTATGTGACCTCCGGAAAAGAGTGCTGCCAGCATCATGTCAATGAACTTGTCCTGACCAATGATTACTTTTTGTATTTCTTCACGCACACGAGTGACAGCTTGTGCCAGTAGTTCAAACTTGCTGTTGTCTGCTGAAAATGCGTCTCTTTCCTCTTCCATAAACATAATTTATTTGCAAGTATGGTAAAAAGTTTCTATTGCCTGGTGGAAATTCATCAAATCTCCTGCTCCTATTTCTTGCTGTCGGTTTATTTGTCGGTAGCGATTGTTTATCTGATGCAATATTTCTTGCGATACACCCGATTTGCGGGCAAGGATTTCTTCAAAACCTTCGAAATTTTCTCTGATGGGCAACCGGTATTTGTTGCGAACGAAACGCAACAAAGATTTCATGGCCAACAGAGCTACCTGTTTGTGGTTTCCCTGAAAATAATACAAGTTACCTATGGTTGTGATAAATTCGAGTGCACTGTTAGCCGGTGGAGCTAAAAGCGGGACCATGCGCCTGGTTCTTTTCGAGCGGAAGACCAAAAACAACAAACCAATAGTCAATAACAGATACCAGGCCCATGCCAGGGCCGGGTGGTTTAGGATGTACCGGACCGGACTGATGGTATAGTTTGTATTTCCCCCGGCAGCCTGGCGTTGTCGCTTGTTTGATTCGGCAAATTTGGTCCATTCATCCCAGTAAAATTGTTCTCCTTTGGGGTAGGCCAGTATTTTTTCGGCGTAAGCCAGGCAGGAATCCCGCACCATAAAATAATTGGTGAAAGCGATGGGGTTGCTGTGCAGCCAAAATGTACCTTCACCATAGGGCAGGCGAATATAATTGGGGAAAATTTCATTGAGATATCCTACTTCTTCAAAGGCAGGGACGCTGTCGCATTGACTGTCTCGAGAAAAATAAGACCAATAGTAGTTGCTGGTACCCTCGGCGAGTCTGAAAGTATAGTGGGTAGTCTGTCTATCCGTTACCGATAGTGTGCCTGTCGTATCTATAATGAGTTCGTGATCGCCCCAATAGAGTGATTCGCAGCGATATTCGAGTAGGGGCA
>JALQTV010000227.1 GCA_023268675.1 Saprospiraceae bacterium
AGTTGTTGTTATTTCCTCCCCCCTGATGTCCACCGGGTCTTTTTTTCTTTTTGATGGAAGAACTTCCGCTGTTGTTACCTGCCAGGTTGGTGATGGAAGTCTCGTTTGGCATCTGCAGTTTTCCATCAGAAAGGCCCTGTAAATCAGCTTTGATTACCTCGTCGCTGACATAGTGGTCTTTGTTCCAGGTCAGGTAAGCCAATTTCATATAGGAGCCTATGACGGCTACAAATCCATCTCTTTTGGGTCCGGGTTCCATGGCTAGTGCTTGCTTGATGAGCCTTTGAACATTGTGGCCATAGTGTCTGTACTTGGCATCATTTTCCGGATAAGGTACTCTTTCAGGCCTTTTATTCATTTCCAGCTCTGAGGGCCTGCCATAGGGGGAAACTGCTTCGAGATCATATTCGGCAATTTTGAACAGGTGTTTCCAGAGCTTTTCGCGGTAATCCTCCATGTTTTTATTCTGGGGATTCATCTGCATCATCAGGTCGATGATTTTTTCGACCAATGCCTGTCTCTCACGGGTATCTTCTACTTTTTTTGCGTATTCGACCAGTTTCTGGACATTTCTGCCGTATTCCGGCATGATGAGCAACTCTCGGGACGAGTTGTACTCCATGTTTAATTCATCCATATAAGGTGAGTTCAAATTTTTAGGCCATAAAATTACACTTTTTTTGGCTTTCCGGCACCCGAAATTGGCCGCTGTATTTTATTTCCGGTCAGTTTTTTCAGGTAAAGGGCGAAATCAAAATCTTGTAGCGTGGCTTTTTCCAGCCCTCCTAATCGGGTATTGACAGCTTGGGGAGAGGGATGAAGCGGATGCCCGGCAGCGGTAATTCCAATGCATTGGGTGATAATGTCGTACTGTCGGAAGAGTACTTCCAGCCTTTGAGCGGTGCGAACCATATAGCTTCTGCGAGCGGTCGTGATATTGTTTCCCCAGGCCAGCCATACGCTGGGTCTATTGGCAAGGAGTGATTCAATGAAGGACAGATTTTCCTGAAAAAGTTGCTGATTCGCTCTCTTTGGTAGGAGATCAGGCCTGGAGGTTCGTTTGGGGTAAAGATTGACGAGCAGCCAGCCGTCAAAACCTTGACGGTAAGCTATTTCTCGCACATTTCGGGAAGTAGGATCCAGTTTTTGCGCATCGGCGGTACCGGGGTTTAGACCTATGCACAATAGATTGCTTGTTCCCGGCTGGCCAAGCAACAAACGCTTTTGGTCGTCAGCTTCCGGAAGGCAGGTAATTGCTTTGTTGGCAAACATTGAATTAATAATTGGTTTTCACCAGGATTTTTTTTAACTTAAGCTCAAGTTAAAATTAATACAGTTGCTTTCTGAACAGTTTCCTGAAAAGGAAGATGCTGTGAGATAATTTTTAATTGCCAAATGAAATTTGCTCGTCTGATAACCTCATTGTTTTATCTGATGCATGTGTTTGTATCTGATGCAATTGCTGATTCTACTGCGCAAAATACAGGGGAGTTTCACTACATCTCCACATTTCCCAGAGTATGGAAAGATGTCTCACGTGTCAGGGATTTTCCCGGCATGGCGGAGTTATTGGCTACTATTGATTCCCAAACCTTCAGTATCAGAGATCATCGCTATCTGATTGTGGACGGCGAAGACATATTTGGTTACGGAGATTGTAATCTGGATATTATCCATGCTTCACCGGAAGGCTTGGAAAACCTCTACCAATATTCCAACAGGGGGTACACTTGTATTACTAAATTTTTCAAACGGGACGGCAATTTTTATCTTCTGGGAGGTTATGGTTATTGGTATTTCCACATAGATTTGCTTGTTTTTGACCCTCTCCATGGTGCCTGGGAACTGGTTACTACCAAAAACCAACCTTTAGATTTTAACGGGCGTGTACGCTTTGACACACCCGAAGGATTGCTGGTTTTGCAAGGGACCTATTACAACCCCAGAAATGAAAACACTAAAGGTTCAAGTGATGACTATTTCCTTGATTGGTCGAGCAAAACCTGGTATCCTGTTAAACTCAGGCTTACCGGCATATATGATCGCATACTTCGGGAAAAAACTGATCCAAAGTCAACGTTCGATACCCAAAATTATGGCCTGTTCTTCTCAGCCGGAAACCCTGAGGATAATGGTATTTTCATAATTGACAAACAAAGCCTTGAAGTCTTTTTTTACGACATTGGCATAAGAGATATCCTGATGTCAAATTTCACAGAAATTCAGGGAGATAAGATAACCTACCTGCACCAAAGCGGTGACTATCGCCTTATTGATGTTCCCGTCCTGGTAGAAAATGCCAAAAGCATTGGCAAGATTGAGATCGTTCGTAGCCCAAAAAACTTAATGGCTTTTGCTTACCCCCTGATCTTTATGGCAATCCTGGGTTTAGGAATAGGAGGGTATAAGTTATTGCGAAAGCATCCGGAAGAAGTCCTGCCCGAAATGCTTTCAGAAGAAAAAACAAGTGATCAGGATGCAATTATCGAAGCGCTGACTAAGTTTGGAGGAAGTATTCTCAGCAGTGATGAAATCAATGCCATTTTGCAACTAGACGAACATAAAAGTCAGGATATCAATCGTGTAGAACGATCCAGGCTGATCAAAAAAATTAATGAGATTTATCAGGAAAGATATGGGCGCAATCTGATCAGTCGTACCAGGAGCATAGAAGACAAGCGAATTATGAATTACAAGGTTACCCCTTGAATAAGGGGATAAATACTTTGATTTCGGCTGTTCTAACCACATAAATAAGTACCCCTCAAATGGGTTATTTTTCTTAGCTTTGTCTGAAATTATTGTAGACTTCGAAGGGAAAGTTTACCTTCGAACCCAATCGCCCCGATAATTTTCTTGTCCTTTTTGAAACCCATCTAAGTCAGCTGCTTTTCCGTTTTCAAGAATGTATCTTTTCGGGAAAGAACCTGATTATTAAGCTTTAATTGTTTTTACTTCCCACACCAGGTAGTAAAGTGAACTATTTTGTAGAATTGTTTACCCGAACTGTCTGGCCTTACAAATGAGCTAGCTGCATGCAGATTCGTGCTTCAAGGTTGGCGATCCTGGCTTCAGGTGTAATGATGATTGTGCTTTCGACCGGGTTTCGGAAGCAAAGCAGGGTCATTGCTCCGTCTGAAGGAATATCAGTTTCTCAGGCAGGCATACAGTGGGATTATCCTGTCGAAGGAATCATTCAGAGCAATATTCCCTGCCAAAACTCAGGTTTGTATGCGGCTGTTTTTCGGGCAAGTGCTCGCGATGATCAGGCAACAAGTCTGCCTATTTCGGCTACTGTCAAGGGCGATAGCTCCGGCATTTGTAGCGTGCGCGCTATTCCGGGCAGCGACTTTTTTATTTTCGAAGGTCCTGCAGGGATTTGGGAGCTGGCACTAAAGACAGCTGCTGATAGCGAAGTTGTTTTTCCTTTGACAATAAACTCCCGTATGCTCACAGGAAATATCGAATCTTGTGAAGATACCATTCATGTTGCGCTGGGAGAATACTGCCAGGCCAAAGCACTTTATAATTTTGTTGCTAATTCACCGGCTGATTGTACGCTTCCTTCGGATTTCAGGGTGCTGGTCAATGATGCAAACCTGTCCAACCAGGATACGGTTGATGGATCCGGGTGGTGGACTTTTCTCATCCAATATGCGATTGAGTGGGATGGATTACTAGGCCCCCTGGACAAAGAGCGCCTGCTTGTAACGTCAGATGATCGATCGTCTTTTTTTCTTACTTCCGATGCTAAGGTGGCAACGCTTGCGCTCAAACCGGGAAATTCGTATGCGAAGCACCTGTGGTCGGCTCGTTTTACTCAGACTGGAACTTTGTCGATGGACTGGAACCTTACAGGAAGAGCCTCAGTAAAAGCGGCTTTGTTGCACCCGGATGGAAGCATGGATACCCTGGCGATTGTTTCAAATACGGAAAAAGAAAGCTTATCTGGTGTTTTTGCCGAAGGCGACAGATTGATGGTGCTTACGGCTTTAGAAGCAAATGAGGATATACCCTCACCTTTTGTGCGCTGGTCCAATGTGCATGTGGCATACACAGGAGATAGTCCGATCAATCGAAATGAGATCATTTGCAAGGGAGTAATCCGGGCGGAGGATTTAAGTCCTCCGCTTGTAGAATGTCCGGTGGATCTTGTCCGGGAGGGCACTCGCCGGGATAGCTGGCAGGCTATTACGGGAGTATTTTCAGCAGATAGTAATGTCTTGCCGTGGCTTGCCGGTGACTGTTTTCCTGCTTACGAATACCATCCTGGTAAGCGCTATTGGGAGTCTTATACTTTGCGTCCCCTGGCATCCGGAAATTATGACCTGAGTTTGTATTCAGAATTGGATCAGGGGCATGCCGGAATGGCACTGTATTTGGAATCGTTTGATCTTGATTATCCCTGTCGTAACATACTTGGACAGCGGATAGATTCGGATAAGTCTCCGGCTGTACTGCGTTTTTGGCTGGAAGCCGGCCAAACCTATACGCTGCTGGTACTCACAGATGTTCCACTGGCAAAGGGGGGATTTAAGCTGGAGATAAGACAGGATTCGGGTACTTTTTTGCCTGACTTGCCTGTGTTCGAAGGACAGCAGCGCCTGCCATTGTACTGCGGTGACCTGTCTGATGTATTGCAGCAGCGCAGCAGTTTCGAACTGGTAGGCATGCCCGCTTTTTCAGACAATTGCAGCATTGCAGATACTTCTTTCAAGGATGTGGTGCTTTCGGAAACTGATTGTGGAGAGACCCTGCTGAGAAGGACTTTTAAGGTGCGCGATTTTGCGGGTAATTTTGCTACCTGTAGCTATGATATACGGTTTAGCCTGCCCTCCCTT
>JALQTV010000228.1 GCA_023268675.1 Saprospiraceae bacterium
ATTGACAATGTCTCGCAGCTCCTGAAGCGCAGATTCATAATTTTTTGGTTCCATTAGTTGTCTTTTTCGGGTTGTATGAAAATGCTTTCCAGCGTGCCATCTGCCAATCGGGTTTGTATGTGGTCACCGGGGGAGAGGCCCTCTGCGGACCGCAGTATTTTGCCCTCTCTGAGTGTTAGACTGTAGCCTTTTTTCAGGGTAGTCATGGGGTTGAGGGCCTGCAAAAGGGCTTCCTGGGATTGCAAAAATTGTCGGGCGTATTTCAGGGAGGCACGGGCAGATTGGTCCAGGCTTGCCTGCAAGCGGGACAAAATGAGTTGCCGGTCTTGTACATATTGACTTGCTTTTTGGCGAAGCCGGAGATTCAATTGCTCGAGTTCGCCTTCAAAAAGGACATTGTGACCGATGAGGTGCTCGGCTACAGCAGTTGGGGTTTTCAGGGATCGGTAGACTACCAGGTCCAGGAGGGTTTCGTCGGTCTCGTGCCCTATGCCTGCAAGGACGGGCAGGGGGAAATTTGCGACGCAGGTTGCTAGTTTGAGACTGTCAAAGGCTCCAAGGTCTATGCGCGAACCGCCGCCCCGGATGATGGCAAGAACATCAAAATCATTGGGGTTTTGGGCTATGGTTTCGAGGTGTTGCAGTGCCTGGGATTCTACTAATTGTCCCTGGACATTCATCTCAAACAAGGTGATCTGAAAGCGGTATTGGTACCTGTTTTCGCGCAGTTGTTCTACAAAATCCCGATAACCTGCAGAGTCTGGGGAGGCGAGCAGGGCAATGCGCTGGAAAGCCGGATTGGCAGGCAATCGACTGTTTTTTTGCAGCAAACCCTCTTTTCGCAACTGCTCAATGTTTTTGAGCCGTTGCAGTTCGAGTTGCCCGATGGTAAATTCGGCATCTATGTCTTCAATGACGAGTTGCATGCCATAGCGTTCCTGGAATTTTACCTGTGCCTTGACCTTGACTTGCATCCCGGGTTGCAAGAGCGAAGCCAACTCGCCCGAAAGGCGCTTTTTTAGTACGGCAAATTGCCGGCTCCAGATGATCCCCCGATTTTCTGCCACAATGGGCTCGTCCAGCGCATCCCCCTTTTCGATGAGTTGCAGGTAGTAATGGCCATTTGACTGGCTGATCTGAGCGATTTCTCCCTTGACCCAGATCGGGTCGGGGAAATTCAGGGCCATGACCCGCTTGATGAATTCGTTGAGTTGGTAAAGTGTCAGTACTTCCACTGGCGATTTTATTTGATGAGTATGACATTGGCAACCTTCCGCTCGCCTTTGTTGTCAAATAGTTTGTTGTCGGAGGGATGATTGACGACCTGCCCCAAACCGGCAAGTTTGACCCACATGGTGGTTGAACCGCCTCCGTCCAGATTGATGGCATCCCTGCATTTGAGCGCTTGCATCAGCTTCGTGAGCTCAGGCAGCGACATTCCCAGCGCTTTTTCGTTCCTGCCATCGACGGTGAGCAGCAGCAAAGTACCCTTTTTGAGGGTGCAGGCAGCCGTGCGGGGATGTCGATAGGTGACAAAGGTGGAACTTGTATCGAGTGCCATGGCCTGCCCGTCCTCGAGTAGGAGGGGCCCGGTAAAGATTACATCGTCGTAGCTGTCTGCCCTGGCGTAATAATTTTGCGAAGCTGCCGATTCGATGAGTGTTTGACCGGTTTTGGTAAATACCAAAGCGCTTTTGGTGATATGGGGGTTTTCTTTGGCATTGTTGCTGACAACCTGCCCATCCACTTTTAAGAAGGTGACCGAACCGCCGTTTTTTATATCGAAAAACCCTGCATTGACCGCTGCCAGCGCTTGGTTGTTTTCGGCAAAGGTACTTGTGGGGAGCAGCTCGGGGTCGGAATAGGCGAGGGTGGCTTTTCTATTTCTGTTCACTTTCAGGACGCGGACGAATTGGGCTTGATCGGACTGTTCCAGGGTGTACAGGGTGATCCCATCGGCAACTTTTAGCTTTTCCCAGCCATCTTTTGCATGCTGTGCCTGCAGGGGATAGGAGAGTAGGAGGGCAATCGCTGCCAACAATGTTGTAAGGGTCTTGCTGCTTCGCATAAAATTTATTTTTCGGAGCTTATTTCAAAAATGGCAGTGCGCACCCTCCGGGAGAGGTGGCCATCTGCTTCTGTTTGTTCGAGGATCAACCTGTTTGTTTCAGGCGCGGCAAAGACTTCGGCCATGTCGCGGGGCACAGCAACCGGAACGCCCGCCCTGTGCAGCCTTTCGAGCCATACGTCTCTTCCTTTTTGGGCGATAGCCCCTCCAATCAAGTCGTTGAGTGCATCGCGATGAACAACCCGCCGGCTGTTGTGCGAAAAGCGCTCGTCGCGCAGACATTCGGTAAGTTGCAGTTCCCGGCAAAGACTTTCAAATTGTTTTTCTGTACCTACAGCCAGCAATAGCCAGTGCCCGTCAGCCGTGGCGTATAGGTCTCCATAAGGGGCAATGTTGGGGTGTCTGTTGCCCATGCGCTGGGGGATACACTGGTTGTTGAGCCAATTGGAGGCCTGATTGGCAAGAGAAGCTACTGCCGCATCGAATAAGGAAACAGTGATGTATGCTCCTTTTCCGTGGCGTATTTTTTCTAGCAAAGCGAGCAAAACGCCCTCTTTCATCTGATGAGCTGCCAGGATATCGATCAGTGCAACCGGCATCTTGACCGGAGGCCTGTCAGGCTCTCCACACATGTATAAAAATCCCGATTCTGCTTGGAGTGCGGCATCGAATCCCGGCCTTTCGTCGCTTTCGCCATAGGCGGTAAGGTTGACGTGAATGATGCCCGGATTGATGGCCCGGATGGTCGGATAATCCAATCCTAATTTGATGGCTTTGCTCTGTATGTTATTGGTAATGAGGATATCTGCTGACTTGATAAGTTCCATGGCCTGTGCATGATCTTCCTGGTTTGTGAGGTCTAGCAAACGCGTATCTTTTCGCCAGTTGACGCTGTGATAGTAGGCAGAAAGAGGGGTGTCGGAACTTTCCGAAGGCATCCGCCAGTTGCGGGTGACATCGCCTCCGGTTGTTTTGTTTTCTATCTTGATGACCTCAGCCCCCAATTCGGCAAAAAACAGGCCCACTGCCGGACCTGCCAGCACACTGGCCAGTTCAATTACGCGCAAGCCCGAACAGACATTTTCCGGGAAATTCATAGATAAAATTGCTTTGGTATCTTAAAAAAATCAGCGATTGTTTAGCTTGCAAGGCAAATCAAGCAAAACTCTGACGAAAATGCGAAAAACCAACCCTGCAATCCTCTTGTCCTGTTTTCTTTTTGCCGCAGGCCTGACCCAGGCACAGGACGACCGGATCATGGTCAAATATAGCGATGTTTCTATTCAAATAGACGGCCTGCTGGACGAATCTGCCTGGAGAGAAGCAGAAGCGGTGACAGATTTCCGAATGCACACCCCCCGCGACAGTGCGGCGGCGACGGAGGCCACTGAGTTTAGGATGACATCCGATGGACAGTTTTTGTACGTAAGTGCGGTTTGTTTTTTCCGAAAGGAACCCATCATACAATCCCTCAAGCGCGACAACCGGCTGGGGGACAGCGATGGCATAGAAATCGTACTGGATCCGCTGAATCAACAGACCAATGCTTTCCTGTTTGCCCTCAATGCAGGAGGGGCACAGACGGAAGGACTGATTTCATTGGGTTCGCTGGATCTCAACTGGGACAACAAATGGTATTCCGCAGTCAGAAGATACAACGATCACTGGGTGGCAGAACTGGCCATTCCCTTTCAAACCCTTCGATTCAAAGACAATGCCAGCGTATGGGGCGTCAATTTCGTTCGCGATGATCCCTCCAACAATGAGATCGACACCTGGCGGCGCGTGCCTTTGCAGTTTGATGCCTACGAACTGGGATATTTGCAGGAATTGATATGGGAAGTGCCGCCCTCACGGGCAAAAAGCAGGACTTCCATCATTCCCTACCTTGCTGCCAATGCCGATAAGGCAGCGCAGGACGACGCGGTCAAAGCAGGGGCAGATGTGGGAGTAGATGCCAAGGTGCTGGTCAGCGAGGGACTCAACCTCGACATCACCCTCAATCCTGATTTTTCGCAGGTGGAAGTAGATCAGCAAGTCAGCAACCTGACCCGGTTCAGCGTGTTTTTTCCGGAACGGAGAACCTTCTTCCTCGAAAATGCCGATATCTTCGGCTCTTTCGGAAATTCTACGGCGCTGCCCTTCTTTTCGAGGCGCATAGGCCTGGATGAATCCGGAAGCCCCTTGCCCATATCTTACGGACTGAGGCTGAGTGGCAACCTGGATGCCCGCTCGCGGATAGGTGTGATGAACATACAAACACGGCCGGGAGACAGGCAATTGAGCCAGAATTTCACCGCAGCTTCTTTTCAGCGGAAGGTCCTTAGCCGTTCTGTGATCAAAGGTATTTTGCTGAGCCGACAGGGGATAAAAGACTCCGAGTGGTTGGCTACCGATTACGGAAGAAATGCGGGTCTGGAGATGGATTACGTCAGCGGCGACGGCAAGTTGGCCGGCAACCTGGGGTACAATCAGTCGTGGAAACACGGAGTGAGCGGTGAAACTGCTGCCATCACAGGGAGTCTGAACTACGGGGGGCGGAAATTCCGAACCATCCTTTTTGGGGGACATGTGGGCAACAACTATTATGCAGATATGGGTTTTGTTCCACAGGTAAGCAATTACGATGCCGAGCGCGATACCATTATCCGATTGGGTTATACTCGTTTTTACAACAGCCTTGATTATTTCGTACTGCCTGAAAAAAACCAACGGATCAACCAGCA
>JALQTV010000229.1 GCA_023268675.1 Saprospiraceae bacterium
AAGTTTCAGAAAAGCGCTTTTCCAGAAATTCGGGCATGGTAAACACATTGGATCGGATATAAAAGGGTGCTAAAAGCCATCCCAACACCAACAAACACCAAGCATGTAGCTCGTAATGCGCCAGTGCCACCCCATCCGTAGCACCGGAACCGGCAAGACCGACGAGGTGTTCAGAACCAATATTGGAAGCAAAAATGGACGCACCGACAACAAACCAGCCCAGGTTTCGCCCGGCCAGGAAATAGTCGTCGGAAGTAGTCGACTGTTGTTTGATTACATACCAGGCTATGCCCAGGATCACCACAAAGTACAGCAGGATGATGATCCAGTCAATGGTTGCAAGTACCGTCATAATTAGTTGGTTTTCGTTGAAAATTTAAAGCTCGTTTTGGAAGTATACTTTTGTCCCGGTTCCAGCACTACAGAAGGAAAATCAGGCTGGTTGGGCGAATCGGGGTAATGCTGGGTTTCCAGGCAAAAACCAGTTCGATAGGCATAGGTGCCACCACCCGGCATGGGAAGTGTTCCATCCAGAAAGTTTCCACCGTAAAACTGTATGCCCGGTTCGTCTGTAGCGATCTCCAGCTGTCTGCCACTTGTGGGATGTACAACAGTAGCTACCTTGCGGAAGCTCCCCGGATTGTTTAAAGCCCAGCAATGATCATAACCCTTGCCTCTGACCAGTTGCTCATCTTCCGCTTCCACCTCTTTTCCAATTGCCTTGGGGCTGCGGAAATCGAAGGGTGTACCACTCACATCGGTCAATTCTCCGGTGGGGATAAGCGTCTCATCCACCGGCAGGAATTTGTCTGCGTCGATGGAGAGTTCGTGGTCCAGGATGGTTTGACTGAAATCACCCGAAAGGTTAAAATAAGAATGCTGGGTGAGGTTTACGATGGTAGTTTTGTCACTCGTAGCCTGATAGCTTACAATCAGCTGATTGTCGTTGTCCAGTTTGTACACTACCGCAATCTCCATCGTGCCCGGGTATCCTCCTTCTCCATCTGCACTTGTGTATGTCAATGTTAAGATAGCAGCATTCTCATTGGTTTCGCCCTGGCCATTCCATACTACCTTATCAAAACCCTTCACTCCTCCATGCAGGTGATTAGGGCCATCGTTTGTTTCCAGCTGAAAATTTTCGCCGTTGAGGCTAAATTGTCCCTTGGCAATGCGATTGCCATAACGACCGATAATGGCACCGAAATACGGATTGGAAGCGATGTATTGTTCCAGGTTGTCGTAACCCAGAACGATGTTTTCATACTTTCCATCTTTATCCGGAGCCGTCCAGGAGGTGATGATTCCCCCGTAGGTAATCACTTTGAGTTCCATCCCGGCAGTATTTCGCAAGGTAAACTCGGCTACTTCCTGTCCATCTGGGGTTTTTCCGTAAGATTGGGAAGTAAGAGTGGGTGTGGCTTTGGTTTCCATACTTTCGTTGGCATCCTGTGGTCCCTGGCATTGTAACAGCAGCATTGCCATTGAAAACAACAATAACAGGGAGTGATTTTTAGAGAAGGTCATTTCTTTGTGTTGTTATTTAGTGATTAAAAGCCATGCTGAAACAACTGATAATAAGCTTCATTGGCATGCAAAAGGTCTTTGAAATCGCGCATACGCGTTTGCTCGTCGATAACCAGCAATTCAATACCCGCTATTTCTGCAAAATCCTCCATGTAGGCTGTCGTCAGCGCCTGGGTGTACACCGTATGGTGTGCTCCTCCGGCCATGATCCATGCCGAAGCTGCTACTGACAGATTTGGCATGGGATCCCAAAGCACCCGTGCTACCGGCAATTTTGGCAATTGCTGTTCCGGATCTACACTGTGTACCTCATTGACCAACAACCTGAAACGGTTGCCCATGTCAATCAGGGAAGCATTGATGGCAGGACCTGCTGCGCCGTCAAAAACCAGGCGTACCGGATCCGCCTTCCCTCCGATTCCCAGCGGGTGGACTTCACAAGATACTTTGCCGGCAGCTATGGAAGGACAGATTTCCAGCATGTGTGCCCCCAGTACCAGGCTTCGACTTCCGGAAAAATGGTAGGTATAATCCTCCATAAAGGATGTTCCACCTGCCATCCCTCCTGACATCACTTTCATGGCTCTCAAAAGGGCAGCGGTTTTCCAGTCTCCTTCTGCTCCAAAACCGTAGCCTTTCGCCATCAGGCGTTGAACGGCAATACCGGGAAGCTGCACAAAATTGCCCAGGTTTTCAAAGGTATCTGTAAAAGCACCGAAACCTCCCTCTTCCAGAAAGGACTGCAGTGCCAATTCTATTCTTGCCGCTTCTTCCAGCGACTTTCTCTTTTCTCCGCCCTTGCGGAGCTCGGGTGACAATACATATTGTGCCTCGTATTCTTCCATCAATGCCTCGACAGCCGAACCTGAAAGTCCCTCCAGGTATCGCAGGACATCGGAAGAATCATATCCGTTGACAGCAGTGCCGAAGCGAATCTGCGCATCTACCTTATCGCCTTCCGTGACAGCCACTTCCCTCATATTATCGCCCAGACGAGCCACTTTCAGGTGCTGCATTTCGTTCCACCCCAGAGCTACCCGTATCCAGGTGCCCAATTCTGCCTGTAATTCCGGACTTTTCCAATGCCCTGTGATGATTTTCCTGCGCTTGCGCATACGCGTCATCAGGTAACCAAACTCCCGGTCCCCATGGGCTGACTGGTTGAGGTTCATAAAATCCATGTCAATGTTTTCCCAGGGAATTGCTGCATTGAACTGTGTATGCACATGGCAAAGCGGCTTGGAAAGCACGTTTAGGCCTCTTATCCACATTTTAGCCGGTGAAAAGGTATGCATCCAGACCACCAATCCCACACAATCGGGAGAAGCACCTGCTTCCAGGCAAACTTTTAATATCGCATCAGGATCCGTTACTACCGGTTTGAGCTGCATGGGAGCACTGAAGCCTGCCTCCGCATTCCAGGTATCCACGATAGTTGCTGCATGAGCAGCTACCTGTTTCAAAACTTCTGCGCCGTATAAGTGTTGGCTGCCCGTGACAAACCAGATTTCTTTTTTACTGTTCCTTTCCATTAATTTTGGTTTAATAAGTTTAGCTGAATTCCTGCTGATATCCAAACAAAAATTCAGTTTTGGCCATAATAAGCGTCTTTGCCGTGCTTGCGGTCATAGTGTTTCTTCACCAATGCATCTTTCAAACGGGGAGCCTGTGGGTTGATCTGCAAAGTCAGATAGGCCATCTTGGCCAGCTCTTCCAAAACCCGGCTGTGGTACACTGCCTTGGCAGCATCTTTACCCCAGGTAAAGGGGCCATGATTGCCGATAAGGACCATGGGTACCTCCCGATAATCCAGCTTGCGCTGCGAAAAGCAATCCGTAATCTGTATGCCGGTGTTGTGTTCGTAGTTTCCTTCGATCAACTCATCGCTCATGGGCGGAGCGCAGGGTATGTCCTGTGTCAGGTGATCGGCATGGGTCGTCCCGAAAATGGGGATATCGCGCTGAGCCTGAGCCCAGGATACTGAATAAGTTGCATGGGTATGTGCAATGCCGCCAATATCCTCCCAGTTCTTGTAAAGCCAGGCGTGGGTTTTGGTGTCCGAGGAAGGGCGCATAGCGCCTTCGATCAGGCGATTGTCATAATCCAGGATCACCATATCCTCGGCTTTGAGCAACTCATAGGGAACTCCGCTTGGTTTGATCGCAAAAACCCCGGCGTCTCTGTCCACTGCGCTGACATTACCGAAGGTATATATCACAAGATTGAGGGCATTGAGCTCCATATTGGCCTCATAACAGGCTCTTTTCAGTTCTTTAAATGCTTTCATATTGCCTGTTTTTTTATGCTCCTGTAATTTCTTCCACAAAAGCAGCCAGTTTTTCATAGTCCCGGTAGTAGTGCTCCAGCAAGCCGGCTTCCCGGGGATCAGGCTGATAAAAAGCCTCGGGGCGACTGCCCAAATGACGGGAAGCTTCCGGAATGCTTGCATACAAACCGGCTGCCCGCGCAGCATAAATAGCGGCACCCAAAGCCGGAGCATAATCCGATGCGGCTACTTCTATGGGACGATTGAGGGCATTGGCCAGCGTCTGCATGATGTAGGGAGACTTCCGTGCCACTCCTCCTATGCCTACCACTTTCTTAATTTCCACGCCCTCCGCTTCAAAACGCTCTACAATTTTGCGGGAACCGAAACAAATAGCATGTACCAGTGCTTTGAAGATATGAGCAGGACCTGTACCCAGAGACAATCCACTCATGGCACTTTTTAATGCCTGATTGGCATCCGGCGTCCGGCGGCCATTGATCCAGTCCAATGCGATCGGAATGCTTTCTTCCAATGAAATGGCCTCGGCCTGAGCTGTGAGGTGGGGGATCAGAGACTCCTCCAGACTTTGAAGGAGCTTCTCCTTTTGTTCGGCAGTCAACCAGTTCTGCTCCAATAAGATATCCCGCGAAGGGGCCAGCAATAAAGCCTTGAACCAGGCCAGCAAGTCTCCAAATGCTGACTGACCCGCTTCGAGTCCTATCATACCCGGCAAAATGGAACCTGTAACCTGCCCACAGATGCCCTTCACCGTATTTGTTCCTATCTGTTGTTCATCTGCTACCATCATATCGCAGGTAGAAGTTCCCATCACACGAACCAGACTACCCGGCTCTACTGCCACTCCGACAGCTCCTGCATGGGCATCAAAAGTACCTACAGCGATGACCGTATTGGTAGTTAGTCCCAATCGTTGTGCCCATTCCTCGCAAAGATTTCCGGCAGCAATATCAGAAGTATAAGTATCTGTGTCGAG